>JAJQFG010000036.1 GCA_021201315.1 Erysipelotrichaceae bacterium | reverse complement strand
TCTTTTCTATTCCTCACTTTCTCTACCTATATCTATTTTACTACAGGTAGCTCCTCCGTATAATAAGTTCCACAATTCACATACAACAATTAGTATACCGTATCAAAACGATAAAAGAAAAATAACAACTTATCCAATCCGTAAAATTTTTATCAAACTCAATTTTTGACACCACCCCTGCATCTGCTTGATGATGTATAGCGCCCATGAAGACTTTTCGTCCTTATGATAGAGGTGGACGTACAACTTGGCGGACACTTTAAATAATGATGTTTAATAATTTATTTACCTTTTTATATTCATTACTATATAGTTTATATAACCACAAATTATAGGAATACTAAATAAAATTAAATTGTTCTCTATACATATTGAACCAAAACACAAAATTAAAAACGCACTATAAATAGGATTTCTAACGTTCAAGAATTGATTTTTTGATAGTTAGGTATGCCTAACTATTATACTATATGAGTGCAGGAATTTCAATAGCCTATCCATGAAGCAAATATGAATTTTTAATGGTTGTAAAGCTGAAAAGTTGCTGCATTAAAAAAGTCGTCATTACAACGACTTATATGATATAGAGCATATTATGCAATCAATTCTTGAGTGAATGGTAAAGCATATAATGTATCAGGATCTATATCCAGACACTCATATTCATTTCGATTTTGATTAATATCCCAAGCAAGAGTATCATTCATAACCGTACAAGTATCAATAAATATATGAACATCTTTTAATGGTGCAAATACTTCTTTATCTAATAAATGAATAGCGTCATAACATACTATTTTACCATCTTCAAAATAAACATATACTGTATAATCCGTACTTGGAATAACCTGTACAACTTTTGGAAACATTACAAAACACCTCGATTCTTATTACACTAAAGGACTTATACGATTTAATGGCTTTCCATCTTTCGATAATTCCCAATTCTGCATTAATTCATCTTGATGCAAAACACACCATGCTAAAATCAATTTTAATTGTCTAGAGGGCAAAGCACCTTTTATTACTCGTGCATTTTCTATTTCAACAACAGCTTTTTTCCCATTATATTCTGCATGAAAATGTGGTGGATTATGGTCCTCATAATACATAGTAACTCTTATTCCATAAAACAATGATATTTCAGGCATACACATAACCTCCCTATCAGTATTATAACAATAATATTACAAAAATCAAAGTTAAATATTATTCTATGGATACTACTTACTTATTATTCAATATAAACTTATCAATGATTTCAGCAATCGCATCTTCATCATTAGTACCACTAGTTATAAAGTCGCATTCCTTTTTCGTATCTTCTACAGTATTGGCCACACCAATGCCCAAACCAGCAGCTTTAATCATAGATAAATCATTATAATTATCTCCTACTGCTATTGTTTCTTCAATAGGTATATTTAATAGTTTTGCTAAAGAAACAAGTCCAGCTCCTTTATTAACACCCTTATGATTAAACTCAATATAACGATTAGAAGAATAACTTACATCAACATCTTGAGTAATATCTTTTAATTCTTTTTCAATTTGATTTAAGTATGAATAATCTGTATTCATATATACTACTTTAACAATATCCTGTCCTTTAAGAAAATCTAAATTCTTATCATAAATAACAGTAATTTCCATACGATTCGCTAAATATTCATGTTCTTCTTGAAGATAATTATAAATATAAACCATATCTTTCGTATACACATGAATACATACATCATAATTTAATCCTCTTTTATATAACTCACATGCCAATTCATAAGAAATACCTTCAAAATGTAATAACTTATCACCCTTATTCTCTGTAATGGCTCCACCATTATAAGATATCACATACTCATTTTCTTTATCCAATAATCCTAATTCCTCTAAAGTATCACCAACCGAATTATAACCCCTACCTGTTGTTGGTACAAACTTCACACCTATTTCACTAGCTTTCTTAATAGCTTCAATATTCTTCTTAGAAATACTTCTATCCATACTTAACAACGTTTCATCCAAATCACATGCAATCAACTTATACATCTTATTCACTCCCATACATCTAATTTCTTATTTTTCATATAATATATTCTATCTTTTTCACCAATTTCTCTAATCACTTTACAAGGTACACCATATGCTACAACATTAGCTGGTATATCATGTGTGACAACACTACCTGCACCAATCACACTATTTTCTCCAATATGAACTCCAGGTAATATTTGTACTCCTGAACCAATCCAAACATTTCTATCGATATTAACATCACATGTATAAACATAATGATGTTCTCTAAGTATAGGTAATATTGGATGTCCTGCTGTCGCAATCACAACATTAGGTGCTATCATACATTGATCACCAATATAAATATCACCATCATCTACTAATGTTAAATTCGAATTACAATATATTCCATTTCCAAAATGAACATGCTTACCACCCCAATTCGCATGAAACGGTGTTTCAATATGGCAACCCTCTCCTATTTGCGCAAACATTTGTTTTAATAATGTTTGTTTTTTTATCATTTTCTGTGGGTCTTGTTTGATTATATTCATATAACAATTCCTGATAATGTTGTTGATCATCCATAATTGAAGGATCATCATAATGATATATCAGACCTTCTTCTCTTCTTTGACGATTATCCATAACTGTCCTCCTTTTATCAATATTGTATATTATTTATACTGTTAATTCCTTAAAAATACGCTATAATATTATCAAAATCGTATTTAAGGAGTGATGATTATGAATCCACTAACAATCCATAACGATGCATCTGAGAGCTTACATTATAATTATGAAGGTTTTCCTGTCTATGCTAAAACTGATGAACTATATCGTTATGGTTATATAGCATTATGTCATTGGCATCCTGATTTAGAATTCATATATATTGTCAAAGGTACTATGGATTATTTTATCAATGGAAAAACTATTCGTTTAAATCAAGGAACTGGTGTGTTTGTCAATAGTAAAAGATTACATTATGGTTTTTCTAACGAAAAGAATGAATGTACTTTTATTGCAGTTGTGATTCATCCTAGTATTTTTGAGGCGGCTTATCAAAGCGATAATCTCATGCAAAATAAGTTCGGTTTTGAAAATGTTGATTATATTGTGTTGTATTCCCATGTTCCTTGGCAAAAAGATGTTATTAATCAAATGTTAAAGTTACATGATGATATGATAGCTAAGCAAAGACCTTTACAATTATTAAGCGAAGCTGTACTGCTTATTGATAGTATATCTTTACATATTGATGATATCAAACAAGAAGATGTTGATAATCATGATCAAATAGCTTTCTTAAATATGACGGGCTATATTCATCATCACTATGATGAAAAGCTATCAATCGAAAATATCGCAAAGTCTGGTTCAATCTGTCGCAGTAAGTGCTGTCAATTATTTAAAAGATTTGTCAAACAATCACCTAATGACTATTTAACTCAATATCGTCTAACGAAAAGTTGCGAACTATTAAGAGATACCCACTTATCAATGACAGAAATAGCCATGCTTTGTGGTTTTCAAACATCCAGTTATTTTGCTTCAGTATTTAAAAAAGAATTCAATCAAACGCCTAAAGAATATCGAATGCAAAATCAGAAAAAAATATCATAAAAACGAATAAAATCAACCAAAAAATATATAATTGAAATGTCAAAACATTTATGTTATAATGCGTTTGACAAAAGAAACGAGTGTTCCATGTTAACACAAAATGTGAAAACCCTAGAGCTGCAACTCTAGGGTTTTCTATGCTTATTGTCGCCAATTTCTATCAAGCCATTTGCAAATATAATAGGCTATTATACCTGCTACGATAGAAGCACACAAAGAAACGATCGTTTCCATATTAACACCCCTTTCTGTTGCCAGATTAGGAGCGACAACGTAGTTATTATAACATAGTTTATTAAACTATTATATAGATTTATTCCTTTCTTATGGAATAATATCATTTCGTTCCAGTTTACAGGAATAATTATATATATTATAATATATACGAGGTGGAAATAATGAATAATAATACAGAATATATTGCTATTATAGGTGACATAATTAATTCAAGAAAAATAAATAACAGAAACGAAGTACAAATGCAATTAAAAGAAACATTAAACGAAATCAACAAAAAATATTCGTCAAATATTGCTTCGCAGTTTATGATTACATTAGGTGACGAATTCCAAGGTTTGTTAACAAGACAAGAAGAAATATTTGATATTATCAATTATATTGAATTAAATATGTATCCTACTAAGATTCGGTTTGGAATTGGTGTTGGTCCAATTGATACTGATATTAATCAGTCAAATTCTATTGAAATTATAGGCCCTGCTTACTATAAAGCAAGAAACAACATCAATATACTTAATAATATAAAAAATAAAAATGAAAAAATATTAACAAATATTATTATTGATTCTGGTGAAAATTATACAAATGAAGATCATCTTATTAATACAATACTTTCTTTAATATACATATCAAAAATAAAATGGAATGATAATGCTATTAAAACTATTAAAGTGTATATTAAAAATAATCATAATCAAATTGCTACTGCTCAAGAATTAAACGTACAACAACCAGCAGTAAGTAAAACCTTAAAAAGGTGTAACTATTATACTATTGAAAATTCTTATAATGAAATTCGGAAAATATTGAAAGAAAGGTCAAAAGGAATGGTATAAACCATTCCTGAAATATCTTTATTCTTCATCCTCAAACATCAAATCAATATACTTACCATCTTCTCCCAAATAAGTTTGGTTGAAGATTTTTTGGGTATTCAATAAATATTGCTGGGCATTGATAAGTGATGGTGAATAGTGAGTTAACCATAGCTCTTTCACATTTGCTTTTTTTGCTAAAGTAGCCGCTTCGCTAAACATCATGTGTTTCTTTTGGATCGCTTTTTCTTTTTTATCTTCATCACCATACATACCTTCACATATAAATAGATCAGAATCTTTAGCTGCATCAACAATACAGCGAACTGGTCTACTATCTGTACAATAGGTCATTTTTAAACCTTTACGAGGATTTCCTAATACCATATCAGGTGTATATGTCATATTGTTTTCAACAATGGTTTCACCATGTTGAAGTTTATTCCATAATGATAAAGGAACATTGTTTGTTTTAGCTTTATCAATGTCAAAACGTCCTTGACGTTTTATTTCTATGGCATAGCCATAACACAATACTTTATGATCAACTTTAAAAGCATGAATATGATATCCATTAATTTCAAAGTATTCATCTTTTTTATTGATTTCTATACATTGAATAGGAAATGGTAGTTCAGGTGCAATGATACATAGTGATTGAACGACTTTTGTAAGTCCCTTAGGTCCTATCATGATTAATGGTTCAACTCTATTTGAATTCGCAATAGCCAATAATAATCCTGGTAAGCCACTTATATGATCAGCATGAAAATGGGTAATACATATAATATCTATAGATTTAAAATGTCTATCTGCTTCTTTAATTGCTATTTGTGTCCCTTCACCACAATCTATGAGTAAACTACTACCATTATATTTTAACATACATGATGTTAACCAACGATTGGGTAAGGGCATCATACCTGATGTTCCAAGTAAACATACATCTAACATAGTCTCACTTCCTTAGCTTTATTATATCGTTAAAAAGACAAAATTAAAAGGCATAAAGCCTTTTAGATTTTTAGCAGTTATCTTCTGCACTGGAGCAGGTTTTAGGTCTCTGCTCCGACCAATTGGATATGGGTTTAAAGTCTCCATTCCGACCTCTTTTATCAGTTATACTTTAACACAAATTGATAATAAGGTCAATCCAACTATTAAAAGTGTTAGGATAAACGCACGAAATACCCTATTGACTTTTTAAGAAAATAATGCATTT
>JAJQFG010000133.1 GCA_021201315.1 Erysipelotrichaceae bacterium | reverse complement strand
AAATATAAATATGATCATTATGCGTCAAGTGAATCAGATGGTCTAGCATAAAAAAATAAGCGAAAAAACAAATGTAACCAATGGTGCTAAAGCATTCATAAAAGCATTACCTTGACCACTAACATGCTGCATCCCCATAAAAGTAAACACAAAATTTAAATAAATACCTAATAATCCTATGATTAAAGCTTTCATATGATATACATAGTAAAAACTTATATGTTTATATAACATATAAATTCCTAAACATACTAACGATAAAAAAACACGGATTAATGCAAGCATCATATATGAAATATCTTGAAGAACGATTTTCATCACAATGATATTACTACCCCAAAATAATGATGCTAAAAATATACGCCAATATAATTTCATGAAATCACCCTATTTAGTATACCTAAATAGGGCGTATTTAAACATTATATTAGTATTGATGAGATTTTCCTACAATTTCATGAACATCTTGAATACCTTGTTGATCCAATATATCATTCATTTCTTCAATAATCTTAACACAAGCATAAGGATCAATAAGATTCTGACAACCAACCGCAACTGCACTAGCACCCGCAATCATCATCTCAATGGCATCTTGACCACTGGATATACCTCCCATTCCTATCACAGGAATCGAAACTGCTTGAGAAACTTGATAAACCATACGTAAAGCTACAGGAAAAATCGCTGGACCACTATAACCACCAGTTTTATTAGCAATAATAGGTTTCCCTGTTTTAATATCAAAACGCATACCAATCAAAGTATTTATCATCGATATGCCATCAGCCCCAGCTGCTTCAACCGCTAAAGCCATTTCTACAATATCAGTTACATTAGGCGATAGTTTTACATAAACAGGTTTTTGTGATACAGCTTTAACAGCTCTTGTAACATCGGCTGCCATAGATGGATTCGTACCAAATTGAATACCACCACAATGGACATTAGGACAAGAAATATTAAGTTCTAAAGCCCCAACCATATCATGCGTTGATAAACGTTTAGCTGTTTCCACATAATCATCAATGCCACTACCACCAATATTCGCAATCACTTTATCATTATATAAGGGTCTAAGCTTTTCTAGCTCTTCATTCATAACAGCTTCAACCCCAGGATTTTGGAGTCCTATCGCATTCAACATGCCACTAGGGCCTTCGGCAATTCGAGGTAAAGGATTACCATAACGAGGTTCTAAGGTTGTCCCTTTAAGCATCATGGATCCTAATAAATTTAAATCATAAAATCTGGCAAATTCATAACCAAAACCAAAAGTTCCAGAGGCTGGAATGACTGGGTTTTTCATATCTAATCCAGGTAATGTTACATGTAAATTAGCCATTGATAATCACCTCGCTTGATAATAATACAGGGCCTTCCATACAAATACGTTTATAAGGTTTAGATTTGACTTTACAAGAGCAGCCCATGCATGCCCCAAAGCCACACCCCATACGAGCTTCATAGGATAAATAACCATTATCAGGATAGTTGATTGCTAATGCCTCTAACATTTTTTCAGGGCCGCATGCATAGTAAGCTTCAAAAGCAGGCAACTGTTTCAAAACATCAATGACAGTACCTTTTGCGCCAACACTGCCATCCATTGTGGCAATATAAGTGTTAGTTAAGTTTTCAAATTCTTTTTGATAAAAGATGGAAGATTGATCATTAAAACCTAAAATGACATTGACGTTGATATTTTTTTGAATGAGTTGTTTGGTTAGAGCGTACATTGGTGGGACGCCTAAACCTCCTCCTATTACAACAACATTTTTATAATTGGTTTCAGTGAAACCATTACCTAAACCAGTTAAACAATCTAAGGTATCACCTATATTTTTATTGGCTAATATTTTAGTACCTGTGCCTACGACTCTAAAGATGATTTTGATATGGTTTTCATCATAATCACAGATACTCATAGGTCTGCGTAAATAAGGTTGCAATGAATCATTGAGTTTGATGTTGATGAATTGTCCTGGGGTAGTAATATATGAGGCTGCGTTACCTTCTAATATCATTTCATATACGTCTTTTATGAGTTCTTTTTTGGAAGTGATGGTCATTATTCCTTGATATTTATTCATGATGATCCTCCATTAAATATAGTTTTCCATTTAATATATTACCATATATTTTTCCATAACATGTTACTCCTAAGAATGGTGTGTTGCATGCTTTAGATTTAATATCTTCTTCTTTGATGGTAAATGATTGATCTAAGTCAAAAATACATAAATTAGCTTGTCGATTAGTTTCTATTAATGCATCAATACCTAGTACTTTAGCTGGACCTATGGTCATAGCGTTTAAGATGGTTTGTAAAGATACAAGGTTCTTTTTGACTAAATATGTATATAATAAAGGAAATGCATGTTGGATGCCAATAATTCCAAAAGGTGCTTTGGAGATGTGTTGCATCTTTTCTTCTCTTGAATGAGGAGCATGATCAGTTGATATAACAGAGATAGCGCCATTATTTAAGCCATTGATAATGGCTTGATGGTCTTCCTTAGAGCGTACTGGTGGATTCATTTTATAGTTAGGATGACAATCTTTGATATTGTCTTCAGTTAAAATCAAATGATGTGGTGTAGCTTCACCAGATACACGTAAGCCTTCACTTTGGGCTTGTTTGATTAAATCAACAGTTTCTTTGGTAGAAATATGGCATACATGATAACGATTATGATATTTTCTCACTAATTGAATATCCCTATCCACTTGCTTGAATTCTGAATCACTGTTAATCCCAATTAAACCATGTTCCTTAGCATAATGACCTTCATGAATGCATCCTCCATGTAATTCACTTTCATCCTCACAATGAGCACAAATGATACTATCTAACTCTGCTACTTTTTGCATAGCACTAGCCATCATCGTATCACTTTGGACACCTTTACCATCATCAGAAAAGCCAATAACAATATCTTCTTTTAAATTATTTTCCATATCAACTAATTGTTGACCTTTAAGATCTTTAGTAATCGCGCTATATGTATAAACATTAACATGGCCATCTTTTTTAACACGTTTTGTAAAGTCTTGAATCGTTTCTACATTATCCATACATGGATTAGTATTAGCCATAGCACAAATGGTTCCATAACCACCATACAATGCTGAAAGTGTACCTGTATCAATGGTTTCTTTATATTCATAGCCTGGTTCTCTTAGATGCACATGCATATCGATAAAGTTATGACAAACAAGTTTTCCTTTTAAATCATAGGTTGGATATTGACTATGAATATTTGTATCAATTTTTGAAATGATGCCTTCTTCTATTAATATATCAACATCTTCAAATTGATTATTTCGATATAGATGGGCATTCTTTAATAAATAATTATTCATCTTCTAACACCTTATGTATCATCGCCATTCTAACAAATACACCATTATGCATTTGGGTAAATATACGACTCTTTTCACTTTCTACAAGATCATCACTAATTTCTACATCCCTGTTAACTGGAGCAGGATGCATAATAATCGCACTATCTTTCATTCTTTCATATCTTTCATGGGATAAACCATAGATACGATGATAGTTTTCTTTTGAAAACTTCTCATCACCTGCATGTCTTTCATGTTGAATTCTAAGCAACATCACAATATCCATATCTTCAATCACTTCATCAAAATCAACAAAGTTATAACCTTCCTGCTTATATTCTAAAGGACCTGCAGTATAAACCTCCATGCCAAGTCTTTGCATAACATTATAATTGGAATGAGCTACTCTAGAATGAAGAATATCTCCTACAATCACACATTTTAAGCCTTCAAAATGGCCAAATTCTTCTTTAATGGTCATTAAATCTAATAATGATTGAGAAGGATGATTACCTTTACCATCACCTGCATTAATAATTGGTATATTTAATCCTGTTAATTGTTTATAATAATCATCATCGGTATGTCTAATAACCAAACAATCACAACCTATACTTTCAAATAATTTACAAGTATCATAAAGTGTTTCACCTTTTTTTAGACTAGAATTAATTGCTTCAAAATTTTGAATACGACATCCTAAATTACCTTCAGCCATATCAAAACTATAATGTGTTCTTGTAGATGGTTCAAAAAATAGATTCGCAATAACTTTCTGATAATGATAATTCACTTCTTTACCATTTTTAAAAGCAATGGCTTCATCAAGTATATCATTAATCTCTTCTAAACTTAAATCACTTAAATTAACAATCCCCTTCATTCAACTTCTCCTTCCTAAATTTACATTCAAAAAAATAGATATATTAATATATCTATTCATCAAATTTCATCTTTAAAGCTTCTTCAACTTCTAAAGGCACTAATCCTTTAACACTATGATTATGCATAGCAATTTCTTTAACAGAAGATGAAGAAATATAAGATTGACTTGGTCTTGTCATTAAAAAAACCATTTCAATACTATCATCCAAATAATAATTACAAAAAGCTAATTGCAGTTCATATTCAAAATCCATTGTAGCACGTAATCCTCTAACCAATACAAAAGCATCTTTATCCCTAGCATATTCAACTGCTAAATCATCACTATAATCAACACTGACATTATCATATGATGCTGTTACTTTTCTTAATAAATCCATTCTTTCTTCTAAAGTAAATAATGTCTTTTTAGAAGGATTATCAAAAATAGTCACATATAAATGATCGAACATACGACTTGCTCGACCAATAATATCTAAATGTCCATTGGTAACAGGATCAAAGGTTCCTGCATAAACTGCCTTCATGAGCTTTCTCCTTTATATTTAATGATCTGTAAGATGGTTATACCATAAGTTTGTTGTTTATACAAGTAAAAAGGCTCATTAAATGTTAATGCTTCTTCTATTTTATCTTCTACAACAATCATACAACCATCATTAAGCATATGATTGTCTACTAAAAAATCAATAATACTTTGATTAATCTTCATACTATAAGGTGGATCTAATAAAACCAAATCAAATACTAAACCCATTTCTTTAAACTTTTCTAAAGCCTTACGATAATCCATCTTATACACATAAGCATTCTCAATATTCAATGCTTCAAAATTATCTCTAATCACTTGAAAAGCCTTATATTGCTTATCCACACTATAAAGCTCATCCATCCCTCTACTTAATGCCTCAATACCTAATCCGCCACTACCCGCAAACAAATCTAAACAAGTACCACCTTGAAAATAAGGACCAATCATATTGAATAAGTTTTCTTTATTCTTATCTGTTGTCGGTCTTGTAGCAGAAGAATCCACTGTCTTTAAACGTCTGCTACGATATTTACCTGCAATGACTCTCATAATTCAAACCTCGATACAATCAATTCATCACTAATATTATCAAATACTATAGAAGTGACTTCTTCTAATAAGTCATTCAACTGATAATAACACTTATAATAATGCATAATAATATCATTTTGATTGATTTCTTGATTAACTTCTTTAATATCATGATTTAGTTCATCTAAGGATGTATATTTTTCATATTGTTTTAAACGATTGTAGTCTTCCATAAGGTTTTTTCTTCGTGATAACAAGGCTAAGGTTTGTGGGTTGTTTAAAGCAAGATTAGCTTTTTTATAAGATTGATAGATTTCATCTTTTTTGATTTCTTCTATCAGTTCATCAATTATATCAAACATATTTTCTCCTATATAAACATTTCTATCATTTGTATAATAGTTTCTATTTTATGAATATAATCATTCATAGTGGTATGTGTATCTAAGTGATATTGATTGATAAAATCATTGATTTTATCAGGATATCTTGATAATATGAGATACCATTTAGGATGGCTTCTCATATATAGATACATTTCTTCATTAATCATCATACCATGAAGGTTTATTTTCATCTTTACTCATCATAGTTGATAATAAGGCTAAGACTTGTTGTAAACCTTCAAAGGTTTTAGAAAGGGCATCTAAGTCTATATTTTTTAAGATATCTAAGATATATGATAAATCTGTATGAGTCTCTTTATAGGGTTCCCATATTTTATCGTTTTCACCATATAATATATAATATTCATAGAGTTGTTGCCAACTATAATGACCATTTTCAACTTCTTTTCTAATATTTGGAATCGTTTTAATAAAAGTTTTAAAATCATCAATATTCATATACTCACCTATAGTAGCATATGCTTATTTATTCAATTTGTGCTTTTAATAAATCACGATTATACTTTGCAATAATTGATTGACAAATACCTAAACCAATCATTGCTGCCCATAAGGATGAACCACCATATGATATCAGTAACAATGGTACACCAGTCATTGGTATTAAACCAGAAACACCACCAACATTAATAATCAAATGGGCAAAGAAATATAAACCAACACCATATAAAATTAACTTACTCTTGGTATCTTTTATCTTTAAACCATATTGGAATAATCGATAGATAATAATACAATAAGGAATCAAAAATACTAAAAAACCAACCAATCCTAATTCTTCATAAATAATGGCTGCAATAAAGTCATTATGTGATTCAGGAATAAAACCATATTTTTGTTGGCTATTACCAAAACCTAAACCAAATAAACCACCATTCGTAAAAGCAATCATAGAATTCACCAATTGATAACTATCCCCTAAAGCATCACTTAAAGGATTAAGCCAACTGGTAAAACGTGCTAATTGATGCGATTTTAAGACAAATCCTGCCAAAAAAGCAAAAACAACACATAGTGCTACAAGCATCACAGAAACGATTTTTTTAAACTTACGATAAAAAGGTCTAGGTGTAACATAAAACAATCCTAAGCATATAAAAGCAATAATCAAGGCACTTCCTAAGTCACTTTGTGCTAAAGCAACGACCCCAAAAGCAGCCAAACAAGCAATCACTGGTCTTAAAATACAATACCATATTTTACGTAAATACATACTATGACGTTTTTCAATAGAGATATTTTTAGGTATAACACAATATTCTTCAATTTCACCAAAGTGATAAGATAAGAATAATATTAAAATAATTTTCATAAATTCAGATGATTGAATGGTAAAAGAAGAGCCAATATGAATCCAGGCTTTAGAACCATTAACATCATCAAATAATAAACAAGCTAGAAGTAAAATAAAACCTATAATATATAATATCCAAGTGGTATATTCATTAATCCATGATTTTTTAAAACATCGAGTAAAAAATATCATGATACCAAGTCCAATAAAAACAAAGATAGCTTGCTTAGCCATATTCATAATAGCATAATTAGCCCCATATTTAGCCGTTGATCCTACAGATGCACTACCAATCATGACAATACCATAGATAGCTAATAATATAACACAAAAATAAATTGGTCGATCGACACCACGACTTCTAAATATTCTTCTGATTAAATCAAATATATGTTTTATTCTTTTCATCTTAAATCAATCCAATCATGATCTTTAGCCATTTGTATGGCTTTATATATAGAATAACCAGAAACTTCTGCAAAAGCTTTATCAAATTGTTTTTGTTCACTTTTAGAATCAACAACTTGAATATATTTTTCATAACAAGCCATTAACTCGGTTTTTGAAATCCCCTCTTCATAAGCTTTTTCTACCGCATTATATAAAGACATGACATCAATCACATCATCTGTACTCCAAGAATAATCTAATGGATAATCGTACATTTTATCACCCCTTTGATTTCCTATTATACATGATATTGTTTAAAATTTAAATAATAAATAGGTAGAAACCCTAGCAATTTTAAACATTTAGAATATGCTAAAATGAAAGGAGGGTATTTATGAACGGATGCTATAATTATGGTGGCTGTGGCTATGGTGGTTATTATCCTGTATATGGTTATAATCCATTTAGTTGTGGTGGATCATTTGGCGGCAGTGGTGGCACATGGTTTGCGATTGTGCTTGTTGTCTTCTTATTATTGATTATCTGTGGTTGTACAAAAGTATGCTAGATTTTCTAGCATATTTTTGCATTGTATTTGTTTTTGTGTTAGAATACTAGGCGAGGTGGAAATTATGTTATTGATGAAGGATATTATTGAAGATGATAATCCTATGATTAGGGAAAAATCTTTACCTGTTGAGATGCCTTTAAGTAAGGAAGATGAACAGTTATTATTAGATATGCATCAATTTCTTGTCTATTCACAAGATGAAGAAAAATGTGCGGAATATGATTTAAGACCTGCGGTTGGCTTTGCAGCCATACAAGTAGGTGTACCAAAAAGAATGTGTGCGATTCATGTGCTTACATATGATAATGATGGTAATTTAAAGAAGTCTGATGATTATGCTTTAGTGAATCCTAGAATTATTTCTTATACTGAAAAAGAGGCTTATTTAAAAGATGGAGAAGGATGTTTAAGTGTGGATTATGAGGTTGAAGGTGTTGTACCTAGACATGCTAAAGTGACTGTGAAGGCTTATGATGTATTGACACATAGTGAAGTGACGATTGTCGCTAGAGGTTTCTTATCTATTTGTTTACAACATGAATTGGATCATTTTGAAGGTAAGTTATTTTATGATTATATTAATAGAGATGATCCAGTTAAATATATTCCTGATGCTATGGTGATAGAATAAAACGAGCTTTTTTAAAGCTCGTTTTTTAGTAATAATGATTACAGATATTGACCATATCTTCTATGTACACTCTGCCACCTGAGATAATATCATCGCTTAATAATGATTTTGGTTTTAGACTTTTTTTACAGGAGTAGGTTTCTCGCATTAATGGTAAATCATTAATGTGGCATAAAGTAATAATGTCATCCATCATTTTGGTATTAAAATAAAACAAATTAAATAAAGCTAGATTTTTTATATGATCTCTAGATAACTTAGAAATAAATGCTTCTAATTCTTTATCCTTACGACATGGATATTCTTCAAAACCAATCACTAATAAATCCGCATCTTCATTAAAATCAAAATCAGCTAGTGGTTTAGCATATGTACGGGCATATCTAGCCATATCTTCAGCTAAAAGCTTTCCGTTTTTGCAATGTGAAGTATAAACAACCTGAACATTCATCAAACCACCCCTAAAACAATTATAAAAATATAATATGAACTGAATTTAAACATCCCTATCACCTTTTAAAAATAATAGCATATATTGTTTTGAAGGAGGTTATTATGAATTATAATGTCAATTATTTTACACCAAATCAGCCACCCTTATTCGATCCTGAAGAAGCTTTAACTTTAGGAAATCTTTTTAAAAATCTATATATGAGTTATAAAGGATTTTCTAATTATTATTTACAGCCATCTAGTGAAAGACAAAAGGCCTTGTTGACATTACAAATGTATGAGTTTGCTGCGCATGAGATTAATTTGTATTTAGATTTGTATCCAGATAATGAAGCGATGCTTTCATTATTTGAAGAATATACTAAGAAGGCTCATGAAGCTAGAAAACAATTTGTAAAAATGTATGGTCCTATAGAAGTCAAAGAAACACATGGCATGCCATTTAGTTGGATTGAAGGCCCTTGGCCTTGGGAATATCAATAAGGAGGAGATAAGATGTGGATTTATTCTAAGAAGTTACAGTATCCTGTAGCGATTAAAAAATAAGGATTTATCAATGGCTAAGTATATTATTACCCAATTTGGAGGCCCTAATGGTGAATTAGCAGCTTCACAGCGTTATTTAGCACAACGATATACAATGCCTGATGATGAAGGTAAAGCGTTACTTACAGATATTGGTACAGAAGAATTGGCACATATGGAAATGATATGTGCAATTGTTTATCAATTGACGAGTGATGTTTCAATAGAAGAGATTAAGGCTGCAGGTTTACAGAATTATTATACAGATCATGGATGTGGTTTGTATCCTGTGGATGCTTCAGGCACACCTTTTAATGCACTTTGTTTTGCTTCCATGGGCGATCCTGTCGCTGATATAGCTGAATCGATGGCTGCCGAACAAAAAGCGCGAGCAACTTATGAAAACTTAATGGATCAAACAGATGATCCTGATGTATTGGCTCCACTTTCTTTCTTACGTCAAAGAGAAATTGTGCACTATCAAAGATTTGCAGAGCTATTTGAAGTCTATAAAGCTAAATACTATCAGCCTGATTGCTAAAAAAAATGGGTAGTTACTTATGTAACTACCCTATCTTGGTATAAGTTTTTCCATTTGTTTTTGATTATAGTGTATATCTATAGGTTTATCATTATCAACATTGATGATAATTTTTGTGATTCCTAATGTTTTTAATACAGTATTCATATCAACATTGTTTTGTATACATTTTTCTTTACAGGTGTTTCTAAGCATGAGATAGGTTACTTCTAGATCATATTTTTGTCCTAGAGCTTTTAATTGTCTTTGGTATAAACGCTGTTCTGGTAACTTCTGGCTTTGATTTAATAAGTAACAATCTATTTCACTATAAATCATAAATTTCTTTAAATAAGCTATCATAAAATCCGATAAAGCCACAATACGTTTCTCTGGTATATCCAATGTTTCTGTAGAAAAAATTGTTTTAGATAAACGATTACCACGTTCCTTTTTTCTTTGTACCTTTTTATTAATATGAATAAGACCATGATCTAAATCAATATCACTATATCTTAAAGCACATATCTCACTAAATCTTAAACCACCATATAAACATAGTAATATAGATACACTTAAGGCATCGATATGATTACAACAATAATCATATATAATTTTTTCTTGATATGAATCTAATGTTTGTTGTTTTTGGGTAATATCAACTTTAATAATACTAAAGTCTATATGTTTAAGATGATATTTTTCTTCAGCATAGTTATATAGTAGTTTTAAGACACTTTTGATAAGATAGATTGTTCTTTGGGATAATGTACCATTGAGTTCATTATTGAGATATTGATTGATGATTGATTCATTTAAAGTATCAATGGGATGTTTTTTTAGAAATGGTACAAGATAATTCTTTATAACAACTTCATATTTATCATATGATATAGGTTTTATATCATTACGTTTTATATCTAACCATTCTTGAGTGAATGTTATAGCATCAATCATATCAATCATCTCCTGTACTTAAAAAGAAGGACAAAGTCCCTCTCATCTATTTAACCTTTACAATTTCATATTCTTTTTTCACTAAAGTATATTTTGGTTCAATAATATTTGGTGAATTATCTACTTTGTGAATCTCAATCAAAACTTCTAATGAAATACATAAATCATAAGCATGCAATTGAAACTCATCCTCATAATTAAAATAAATATTAATTATAGCTACAACAGATTTTCCTTGATAACTATTATCTATTTTTAGATACATTGGAAAATTAAGATTAAATGCTAATTCTTGATCATATAATAAATCTTTTAATTTAATTATTTCGTTATTATCTAAAATATAATTACAAAATATATCCTTATTTTCTAAAACTATTTTAGTAAATTTAAAATTTTTCGTATCACCCTTACCAATATTTTTGACAGAAAAACAAATTTTTTTATCTTTTTCATGTTTTTCATTGATTTGCATATATTTGGGTTTGAACTGTGTTTTATAGGTTTTATCATAATTAAAATATAAATCATTTATAATATGATCATTAAAAAGTTTATATTCATCATATAAAATGACCATCGGCCTAAATTGAATCGATAATTCCTCTAATCTACTTTCTCTTTGATCTTCTATAGTCCACCAGACACCAAAAAGTGTTAATGACCCACCCAATATAGCACCCAAATATGATAATTCAGCACCTTTAATACAATGAAAACGATAAGCACAAATACCTATAATAATTAATAATAATATAATACCAATTATTATAATATATTTCTTCTTTTGAATATCTTTCATATTAATTTAAGAATTAATCCACCGCATAACCTTTCGCTTTAATTGTATTGACAACTTTTAAAACATATTCATGACATATTTCATCACTCAATGCTTCTACCATGACTCTTACTACTGGTTCTGTGCCACTTTCTCTTACTAATATTCTTCCATCATTGCCTAATTTCTCTTCTACTTCTTTGATAGCTTTCTGCACATCTTCATCTTCTTGAGCTGCTTTTTTATCTTTCACTCTTACATTAATTAGTAACTGTGGATAGACTTCGATACCATCACATAATTGTGCTAATGTTTTCTTGTTTTCTACCATGGTTTCCATAATCTTTAATGATGTTAAGATTCCATCTCCTGTAGTTGCATGCTTTGAAAATATGATATGTCCTGATTGTTCTCCACCAATGACATGGCCATTCTTCACCATGTTTTCATTGACATATTTATCTCCGACTGCTGTCTTTTCATAATTGATACCAACTTTGTCCAATGATTTATATAATCCAAAATTACTCATAACTGTTGTAACTATTGTATTATGAACAAGTTCATTCTTTCTTTTCATTTCACTGCCACAAATGTATAAAATCATATCACCATTAACCACTCTGCCATATTCATCTACAGCGATGCATCTATCTGCATCCCCATCATAGGCAAAACCACAATCCAAGCCATTTTCTCTGACATAGTTCTGTAATACTTCAATATGGGTTGAGCCACAGTTTTCATTGATATTGATGCCATCTGGATCATTATTAATAACATAGGTTTTAGCACCTAAAGCATCAAAAACAGCTTTAGCTATGGCACTGCTTGAACCATTGGCACAATCTAGTCCAACTCTCTTATTTTTGAATGCTCTCATTGGTATACTCATAAGATAACCAATATAACGATTGCGTCCCATAGAATAGTCTATTGTACGTCCGATATCATCTTTAGTCGCAAAAGGTATTGAATCTGACAAGCCATCAATATATTTTTCAATCAGATTTTCAATCTTGGCATCCAGCTTATAACCATTACCATCTATAATCTTAATACCGTTGTCGTAATAAGGATTATGAGATGCACTAATCATAATACCACAGTCAAAGTTTTCACTTCTTACCACATAAGATACTGAAGGAGTTGTTGTAACATGAAGTAAGAATACATCAGCACCACTGGCTGTTAAACCAGCCACCAAAGAATATTCAAACATATATGAACTTCTTCTTGTATCCTTACCAATCACGATTCTTGCTTTATGATTTCTTGAATAATACCATCCAAGATATCTTCCTACCTTATAAGCATGTTCTACTGTTAAATCTACATTGGCTTCTCCTCTAAAACCATCTGTTCCAAAATATTTTGCCATTCTATATCCTTCCTTCAGCTCTTTCAATTTCTAAATATCTAACAGTTCTTTTAAAACCATCAAAAATAGAAAATTGTGGTTCCCATCCTAATTTCAATAATTTTTCATTATTCAATATACCTAATGTAAAAGGTGAAACACCTTTTAAAGCATCTTTAGGTATATCCATTACTACTTTTAAATGATCTTCTGGATTTATTTGTACTAATATTTCTGCCAATTCTTTAATAGAAACTTTATTTTTACTATCTCCAATATTATAAACAATATCATTTGAATCCAATAATATTCTAAATAATGCACTAACAGCATCTGCAATATATGTATAAGTTCTGATTGCTTCTCCTGTACTTTTCATAACAATATTTTCTTTATTTAGAACATTATTCAAGAAATCAGCTTGTACTCTTCCATCATTAATTGACATTCCTGGACCATATGTATGAGCTAAACGTGCTATTTTTGTATTTAATCCATATTGTTCTTTATAACATACACACATGGTTTCAGCACATTTTTTTCCTTCAGGATAACAAGAACGTACTCTTAAAGGATCAACCAATCCATACGTATCTTCATAAAACTGTTCCTGATTATCATATGGTTGACCATAAATTTCTCTTGATGAAATGAATAAGAATCCTTCAGAATTATTTTTATATGCAAAATCTAAAGCATTCCATGTCCCTAAAGCATTTGCAGCAATAGTTCCAACTGGATCTATTTTCATTATTTTAGGCGAAGCTGGAGATGCTGCATGTATCACCCAATCAACGTGATTTTCAATTTCAAATGGTTTTGAAACATCCTGAATTACTATGTTCATATTAGGATGATTGCTTATATAAGGATCGATATTTTCATTCCTTTTAGTTAAACCAATTACATTAATATTAAATCCTTTAATGTCATTCAAATATAAACATGTTTTTGTTAGATATGAGCCTATCATTCCTTTAAAACCAGTTATTAGAATAGTTTTATTATTTAATTTTTTGAAATAGTCACCAGAATTAATAATCAATTGTAAATCTTCTTCTAAAATTTTATTCATTATTATACTCCTATAATCCTAAAATCTGTTCATTTTCTTGATACTGTAATAATGCTCTTAAAATATAAAAATCTTCAGGTGTTGTAACTTTAATATTACCTCTATTGCCATTAACAATATAAACTTCTTTGCCTTGTCTTCTAAGCAAAGTACAAGAATCAACTATACCATCATAATTTGGATTAGTTTTTCTTACTTGTTCGTGTGCAGCTAGGATATCACCCAAATAAAAACTTTGCGGTGCTTGTGCTGTAAAAGCTTTATCACGCAAAGGAACATCATCAACCTTATTACCATCATCAGTAATTATTACCGTTTCATAACAAGCTGTACAAGTTATTCCAGAGCCATGTTTTTTTACACTTTCAATATTATCTTTTATAACTTCTTGTGTCAAAATTGGTCGTACACCATCATGAATCAATACAATTGAGTCATCATCATTTTCTTCTCTCGCAGCTTTTAAAGACTTATAAATAGAATCCTGACTAGAATTTCCACCAGGTATAACATTCACAACTTTAGTTATTTGAAATTTTTTTATTTCTTTTTTTGTATGTTCTATATAATCTTCTTTGCAGGCAATATAAATCTTATCAATTTCTGGTGAATTCTCAAAATTTTCCAAGGTATGTATAAGAATAGGTTTGCCATTGATTTGTAAAAACTGTTTAGGTAATCCCGCGCCCATTCTTGTACCTGTTCCTCCTGCGAATACAATAGCTATATTCATACTTTTTCCTTCTCTCTTCATTAAAAAAAGTGTCTTATGACACATCAATAATTTTTAAAAAATATTATTAAAACATTAAAAAATATTCATACATATCCCATTAATTTTTTCCTATTTGTTGTACCATTTATAGATATTTTCTTATAGGACAAACATTAATACATTTATAACAGCGTAAACACTTGGCTGCATCTATTACAGGATAAACAAATCCTTCCTCATCCGGCCTCATTTTTATTGCTTTTATTGGGCAAATTGTATAACAAGCTGTACATCCACAACAATTTTCTCTAACATAATATAATTCTGGTAAATCTTTTTCACATTCAATATACTCTCCAAAATTATTGATTTTTTTTGCTTTTCCATTATTTCCTAATTTAATGTTTATATATCTTGTGGATTTATGTGGTGTATACTCCTGTGCATTGATTTTATAATTTTTTTCTATATCAGGCTGTGATGAATTGGGAAGATAGCTTCCATCTGCATATTGGTATATTGCTGTGAAATTTGAAGTTGAAAAAGAATTTTTTTCTTTTCTTATATTATTAAATATATAAATCATCTCCCTTCATTAAACAGATATGCTATTTTTTTCTTGTAATATGTTTTAATATGTATTTTATTTTTCTAAAAATACGATCTATAAATGATATATGTGTAAGATTTTTTAAATTGTCAAAATTATCTACATTGTTCTTATAAAAATTTTCTCTCTTTGGTGTTAAGTTCACTGAAGATATTGCATTAGGTTGAATTTTTTTATTTTCAACCATATCATCTACATCCAATTCTATTTTTTTAAAGAATTACTTATCTTCAAAAAAATATTTTTACCTTTTTTTGAATGAATAAATATTAAGGATGTTCCTTTGTCGTCATATAATTCTGGATATATATTATTTATGCCCCAATAATCTGCCAAAGTTAAATCAGATTTTCTTTCAATTCCCTTAAATCTGCATTGATAGCATGATGGTCGAAGATATATATCTTGAAGAAATCCTCTCATATACAAATCTTCCTGCTGAGTTTTACTATAATAATTGCCATCACTAAAATCAATTCTCAAGGAAAAATGTTGCCAACCTTTAGATTTGTCTCTAAAATTAATCTTTGTTATATTATGTCCATTAGATAATTCATTAATATATTTTTCCCATACTTTAGGACTAGGTACTCCATGGCAGATGAAATCAACTGTTATTAGGTTTTCATATTCTTTGCCAAGAAAACATTGCAATCCTCGAATTTGACAAGGTGTCCCTGAAAACAAAACAAGTCGACCAGACATGAGGTCAATTTTTATTTTCTCATATTGATTATTCATATTACTTTGAACATATTTACTTCCAAGAAAACTTGATATATCCTTAATATTTTCTGTATGATCATGTACGACTAACCAATGATCATCATATCTTGCACCATATACAACTCCATCATTTAAAACAACATATTTTGCTATCTCATAAAATATACCACCTGATGAACTTTTGTTTCTTATATCATCATTTAAATTTAATGCTGCATATGCTAATGTTTTCATTACACAGCACCCCCAAGCTTATAATTTATATTAATATAAGCATTGCTGTTATATTTATGGTTTAACCCCCCCGAAGAAATTCTTCGAGCAAAGTATTTTATTCAATATTTTTCTATATAATGGTATTTTTGTCAAATCGTTCACTATATTCATAAAGTCCTCTCCTTTTGATAAACGAACAAAAAAATCTGCTCTATTATTATTTAATTTTGCAGATTCTACAATGGCAGTATTATGCTTTATTGCTTCTTCAATTGGTGTAGATATATAACTTATTTTATCTGAAATGCTTCTATATAATTCTAATCCTTTTTCTGTATGCACTAGTACTAGAGATGTCCCTTTATCATCATCCATTTCAGGATGTATATTCTGAATTCCCCAGTAGTCTCCTAATGTAATATCAACATTTCTGTTAACACCTTTAAAATTACAATCATTGCATGATGGTCGAAGATAAATATCAGATATAAAACCTTTCATGTATAAATTTTTTCCATGAGATTCATATACATTTTTACCATTTATCGATACTAAGTGAAAACAATATCTTCTCCACCCACTGGATTTATTTCTCATGTTAACTTTTGATATATTGAAACCTCTATTCTTTAATGATTTGCTATATGACTCCCAAGCTTTACTACTTGGAACCCCATGACATACTAAATCTATTAGAATTAGATTGTCTTTAAACTCATTTAATATATTTGAATTTCCTATATAAGACTTTAATCCTTGACATTGACAAGGCAATCCAACAAATAAAACTATTCGATTACTGTTAAGTTCTTTTTTTATACTGCTAAAAGTATCCCCTAAGCTTGATGGCATATATTTTGAACCACAGCTTAGTTTTAAATCTTTAATATTTTCAATTTTTTTAAATTCTGCTTTTAAATCATTACTATAACAAGTTGAATATACTGATCCTCCATAATCTAGAATTTTAGAAGCTAATAAATAATAGATACCACCTGATGAGCTTATTAAACGAATTTCTTCATCGTTGTTGTAACATGCAAAAGTATTTAAATTCATTTTATTCCCACCTTATATAAAAACTTATTAATTGGCTCTTCAATCATGGATTTTTCATAATTGTTCATACCAAAAAACCACATAGATAGGCAATAAACCAAACTGTAAAATATAATACATAGTCCTAATACAATCAACGAATTCATCGATACAAATAAATTCATAACTATTCCTAATATACAAGGCAAGACTAATGCTGGAACAAACTCGCCTATATTTCTCCAGAAATCAATCATATCTAATCCTATTTTTTTGTAATAATACCAATTCATAAATAAAACATTGCCAGCAATTAAAGCTATCGCAGTTCCCATTGCTGCACCTGAAGCACCAAATAATTGTATTAATGGTATACTAATAAACACGTTTGCAATAGCAATCAAGAAATATACAATAGATCTAGCTTTATGCATGTTTTTAGCCCTTTGAATTTCAATACCTAAATTTTGAATCAAAGGTATAGTCACTGGACCGATTAATAGTAGAGCTACATAAAATGATTCTTCATAACCTTCACCTGCCCAAAAAGAAATAAATGACTTTCCAAAAAATATGAAACCAGTTAATACCAAAGCTAAAAGTATAAACTGTATGCGACCAACTTTTGTAAACAATTTAGATAACTCTCCATTATCATCAGATTTAGCAACAATCATATTAACTTTTGGAACAAAAACATTAGAAATTGTGCTTGATAATTGTATATACATAGTATTAATTTGTGAACCAACTCCATAAATTGCAACTGCAACTGTACCACTAAATCTACCTAATAAAAATTTATCTACACTCCAGTTTACTTGATCAATGATTTGATTTAAAAATATAAAAAAAGTAAAAATCCACATTTCCTTTAATAATGAAAATTGAAAATCATTAAATATAAATCTTATATTTAATTTTTTAAAACAATAAAACATATTTGATAAAAAAACAGCAATAGTTAAAAATGTGGTTACGGATACCATACCAATTGATCCAAATCCCATAATTAATAAAGGTAATGTAAGGAATGGATTTAATAAATTTTGTAATACAATGAGAATTTTTTGAAAAAAGAATTCTTCATGTGCTGTAACAACACAATTGAACAAACTATTAGGAAATGTTATTGCAAGATTAAAAATCATGAAAAACATCAATATCCTTGCAGTAGCATATTCTGAATTCGTTAATCCGTTCCCAAAAATTGCTGTTATATTACCTAACATAACTGCACCACATAGAATGCAAATGATTGACATTAAAGTAAAAATAATCAAAAACATTCCGTTCAATCTTGCAACACCATCATCATCATTATCTATCGTATATTTTGAATAAAATCTCACATAAGAACTACCAAATCCTAAACTAAGTAAACTCAAATATGAAACAACCGAATATACCAACTGATAAAGACCATATTCACTTTGACCTAGTAATCTAAGCATAATAGGTGTATATATCAAACTAGAAAGAATTTTTATAGCTTCTGCAACATATGACAATATGACTCCTACCTTTTTTTGATTAAAATGCATACTTGGCATTCACTCCTTAATAGTTATTAATTTAATATTAATTTTTATTAAAAACATATTATTCATCTAGCATCTCTTTAATTTCAATACCAGCAGAATATACTTTCTTTATATAATCAGGCATAAAATTTTTCAAATAATTTCTTATTATTTCCTTATGTTCATATTGCCATTTAAATTCATCTAAAAGCACATTATTATTTCTTACTAATGAAGCAGAAACAACATAATGTTCAGTACATCCAAAAATATCATTTGCGATTGCTTTGGACTTCATAGAATATCCAACTACTAATGTTGGAACATATGTAGAATATCCAGCTATACTCGCATGCGTTCTTGCGGTAACTAGCATTTCACAATTTGCAATGCAATATTTTAATCTACAACAATTTTGATCCTTTATATATACAACTCTATCCTCATGATATTTTTCATACAATCTATTTAAAGGAATTCTATCATCACTTTCATCCCATATTACATGAGGAATTAAAGCAATTGAATAATCTGTTGCATTGAGTATATACTCAATTAGCGTTACATAGTTTTCAAAAATAATATCTTTTTTACCATTTTTTTGTACATATGGACTTATATTAATTCCAATAACTTTGGATTTATAAAATATATCTGGTAACTTCCATTTTTCTTGTTCTAATATAAAAGCAGGATCAGGATAATATCTTGCTTTTGATCCCAATCCATTATCAATTAGTGCTTGATATGTAGTTTTTTCACGTGCAAAAATTTTTGTATAAAGTTTTAAATCATGATTTCCTGTATCTGATTTTATATATTCAGGATCTATACTACAGCCCCACAAAATAGTTTTAACACCTGATTCATTTAAATTTTTATTGGTATATTTTAATGCTGGAATTAATTTTCCACAATAATTATCACCACCTATAGACAAGTACAACATATTAGGATCTGCTTCATTTAAAATATTACAATAATTATGTCGTATAAAAGCTAATCTGTCTCCAAAAAGTCTCTTTTTTATTTGACGTATAAACCATTTAATATCAAATTGTTTAATTACTTCTCCTCGATTCTTTATTTCACATATATTATTTAAATTATATGTAGTATCCATTTCTGGATTCCTTGAATATAGTATGGAGTCAGATTCTACCAATTTAACTGTCGAACGTACAATCGCTTCACATCCATGGTTTTCACTTCCTCCATGCATATACATTACAATACCTTTCATTTAAGACACCTTATTTTAAAGTAATATATTATAAAGTAAAAATATAATGCATTCCCTATAATTATTACAATATAAATCCTTTCTTTAAAATTTTTATAAAAATAATTCAGTATTTTAAATAATTAAAATTTATAAAATTAAACATTATTTTTATGATTTTTTAAACTACTACTATTTTTTACTTTAAATTTAATGTTACAATAAATCGTAAAAGCAAAAAAGTATATTAATAACACATTATAATCATAAATTGTGTTACCTGTCATCCCGTATAAAAACAAAAAAATTTGTAAAAATAGCGAAATCTTCATAAAAACACTTTCTTCATAATGTTTTGTATTTTTCTCAATCCTAAATTGTTTTTTAGTATCAATAAAACAATAAATAATTGGAACCATATATAATAAAAAGCCAGTAAAACCTAATTCTGATAATAATTGCAAATAAATATTATGTGTTTGAATATCCTCACCTAAATAAGCAAAAGCAATATTATGAAATTCATTCCAACCACTTCCAAAAATTGGATTATTAATAAAAGTTTTTAGTGCTAAATTCCAAAGTTCAAATCTTCCATTTGAAACATCATTTTCTCCCAAATTATTGAACATTTCTAAAAAACGAATAATTGTATTTCTAGATTCTATACCATTGTCATTTAAATTTATATACAAATAAATAATAAATACACTTATTAACAATATTAAAATATATTTTCCCATCTTTTTTAAAATTAATTTTAAATTATCTGAACTCCACAATTCTACAAAAACAAATGAAATCAAAAAGAAGACCAGAGGTCCTCTTTTTCCAGTAAGTAACAATGCCACTATCATAATTACGATAGCAATCAAATATGATAATTTTTTTCTCTATACCACAAATAAAATGAAGCACATAATCCCATAATGATATTTATACTTGTTGCAAATGTTTGGCTTGTCCAACCAGGATACATTTGATGAAAAACAACTTGCCTTCTTATAGATGTTTTAAAGGCATCAGCAAATAATGGATAATAATACTCCATAAACTGCTCAGTAAATAACATTTGAAAAATTACACCTATAGAAAAAAACAAGCCAAACCAAAATAATACTTTTAATAAATAATTAAGATTTATATGTTCTTTACAACTTCCAAAAAAGATAAGAAATGTGAAGCCAAAAAGATAAAAAAATAAATCAATATAACTTTGAGAACATAATACTCTTAATATAACATAAGCTAAGAAAAAGAATAAAAGAATTTCAAAGTTATTCATATTTAAAATACTAATCTTATTAAGAAAATAATATAAAAATAGTATTAACAAGCAAAGAAATGTCAATATTAATATAATATTATAATTTCCCATAATAGGAGCTATAACATAAAAAAATTCGATTATAAACAAAAACAAAATAAGAGAAAATTCAACTAATTTTTTACTCATTATATATTCACCTTTATAATTCATATGAAGATTTATCTGGTAATATTTTCATAAATGCTGATTTTATTTGATTCTCACGATCATCAATATTATTAACGTCGTCTGTATCATTAATAGCAATTACCTTATACTTTTGTTTTTCTATTGTATTACAAATCACTCTAATGTCAGAAGAAATATTATACATTTTACCAATAGGATATTGTGGAACAAATTCACCTTTGCATAATTGCCAATATCTAAACAGATATTGACTAACATCATTTTTACCTCTAAAACGATTCATACATGTTTTATGCAATATATCATATTCTTTACTCCAAACTTCATTAAATGTGCTTTTTCTAAATGATTGACAAATATGAGGATTATAAAACCCCATAATATGGTAATATGGTAAAGTTGAAAATGTACGAATTAAAAGTTCTTTATATTTTGGATTATATATATTTAAAAAATTTCTCCTAATATCCTTTTTACTAAAATTTTTATTAATAACTCCTACTGTTTCGCACAATATCGAGGAAAATTCTCCAATTCTCGGTGTTATAGCACTTTCTACTAAACAGTCGCAAGGCAAATCATTAATAAAAAAATCATTTGGTTTTACATTTTTTATTAAATAAAAATCATCATTAAAATATACAAATTTTTCACTCAGATCTTTTATTCTATGAAAATTCAATTCGATGACATGCGAACTAAACGTTGGCAAATACTGATTAGGAATATAATCAGTATGACATATAATCTCTAATTTAGGATGATTTATATTTAACCATTCAGGTTTATGCCCACAAGTAACAAAATATACCTTGTTAACCCATGGAGCAAATTTTTCTATGCCTCGAAACCAATATCTAAGTAAACCATTATCACGAAATCTAATTTCTCTATCATCACCCTCGTCATTAGGAATATACTTTCTTTTTTCCTCTCTCCATAATTTATCATTTCCATCAACCCATGGAATTACAAAATCAATTTTTTCCAATCATATCACCCTTTTTGTATACCTTTCCAATTAACATATATCTTTTAAAGATAAGAATAGTAATAATTACGATAGAAACCATAATAAAATATATAATAGTTTTATCTAATATGTTTCCTTTATAACCAATTTTATAGAATGATAAAATATTTCTAACAAAAACATGAATCAAATATACCTCAAATGATGTTTTTCCAATATTTTCAAAAAACAATTTAATATTTTTAGAAAATGAAACTAGAAATATTGATACAAAACATATAAAAAAGGCAATAAAACAACTTGTATATCTATATATCATTGAAGCGATATTATTAAGTCCTATTTTCAAAAATGCAACACAACATATTGTCCCAAAAAATGCTAAAACAATTTCTATAATAAAGTTAAATTGATTGATTTTCTTTTTATCTTTAACTAAAGGAGCAATATAACACCCTATCAGAAATGTTGGAATTCTAGTTAATGCTATTTCTATACTATCCCAAAAAACGGGATATTTAATAAAAATAAATATATTAAAAATTAAATCAAATAATACAATAAATAAAATATAATTTGAATTATATTTTTGTAATAAATATATAATCGGATATACTAAATATAAGCATAAAATTAATAAAACATACCATGATGTAGTTACACCATCAGTAACAAATGATATTAAAAACCAATTTTTAAAAAAATCCAAAATTGAAATTTTTGTGGAACATAAAACCCATAACCAATACCATAAGGAAATTATAAGATATGGAATTAAAACTCTTTTTATTCTTTTTAAATAGAAAATTTTTAAATTATAATTATAATTAAGTGAATAATACAAACCAATAGCCGATAAAATCAGAAAAATTTCAACACCCATATTACCTAATTTCATAATCAAAGTGAGAGCAGGAATATTTATATCCTTATATAATTGTGTTCCATGTAAACATACTATCCAAAGTGTTGCTAATCCCATAAGAAAATCACGATTTTCACTTAATAAATTCCATCCCACATGATATTTATTTTCTAATAGATTAAATTTTTTCATTTTGCTTTATCATCCTTATTTACACAATAATAAATTCCCTTATACTTTAAATATGATACTTCCGTATTTAAATAAACAGTATTGTGTTTAGCAACACGTTGTTCTTCTGGTGGCAGTTGCATATAATCACCCCAAATCAAGTGTAAATATTGATCATACCCAGCCATCAAAGGCATATCATAACCTTCAAACTCTTTATAAACTACATGATCAAACCATGATTTAGGATGCTTATACATCATTCCTTTTAGACTGCCTATTAACTCAGTGACATAATCACAATCTTCCCACTTGTATTTAGACAGTTGCTTTTCAGCATAAATCCAAATATCATCTCTAATTTTTTTAGATCTTATAATACTATACAATATCTTAGACATAAATCTAAAAAATTTGCCTTTGTTATCAGGTAATCTTTGATTATTAAATAAAACAAAAGCAGATGCATTTATCAATTGCCAAACCCTTGAATGTAATTTTTTTGGGCAACCATCAATAGGTATAAACTCCAGAGCCATTCCGTGGCAAATATCTTCATCTTTACTATGCATATTTATAAATGTAGTATTATTATCTCTTAAAGATGCAGCGGCATGATGATAATTATAATCTCTATCAGTCCTGCAATATGTGTATTTTTCTTTATCTCCATATTGTTCCCAAAGAATTTTTAATTTTTCATAATCATCTCTCGGCATAAAACAATCTATATCATCATCCCATGGAATAAATCCTTTATGTCGAACAGCACCTATGGCACACCCACCAGCAAGATAAAACATTAATCCATATTTATCACAAAAATCTTTAAAATATAATAAAATTTCTAACATTTTATTTTGCATGATTTTAGTTTCTTCAAGGCTTAAATTTCTAACATTTTCCTTTTCCAATGCGTAAACCTCCCTCAAAAAATACTTCATTTTGCCCCTTCTCCTGTACTTACAACACCTAATGTCCTAAAGAAAATATGAATATAAAGTTTAATACTCCTATGTTCTATATAATAGTTATCTTTTTCCCATTTTTCTTTATAATCTATATCATATCCACCATTAACTTGTGCATAACCAGATAATCCTGGTCTAACAAGTAACCTTGTTACAAAACCAGGTGTCTCCTCATTAAATTGTTTTGTTAACACAGGAACTTCAGGTCTTGGACCAATCAAAGATAGTTTTCCCGTAAGTACATCATAGAATTGTGGTATTTCATCTAACCTATATTTTCTAAGTATTCTTCCTATCTTTGTTATCCTTGGATCATCATCTTCAGCCCATTTTTGTCCATTAGCTTCAGCATTCATATTCATAGATCTTAATTTATGTATCTTCATCAACTTTCCATTTTTACCAACTCTTACTTGAGTAAAAATAGGATTACCTGGTGAATCCAACCTAATAATCAATGATAAAATAATGATAAGTATTGTCACAGGTATAATCGCACATAAAGAAAATACAATATCTATAAATCTCCTAAACACTTCATATCCAACTTTGCTTTCACATCTAATATCATTTTTATGTTTCTCTAACTCTCTACTAAAATAATCCTCATACTCTTCATTTGTGAATAATCTATCTTCATTAACTTTATTAACATTAGAAGATATCAATTCATCAATGTCCATTATTACTCCCTCCCATTAAAATAAAAAAGAACATAGTTCTCCTATCCAATTAATAGTTAATTAGACTTCAAACCTATGTTCAAACACTCTCTATGTGTGGACACCATCACATATATCATGATTTACTTCTTTTTTTATTCTGCGAATTAAATAAGCAAAATAAAATGAATCTTCATAAAAAATAATGGTATAATGTTCTAAGATATTATTTTTCTACGAACTATAATATCAAAATATATACAGCATAAAATGCTGTTAAACCATTACTGTCTATTAAGATCAATACTCCTACTGTCAAAAAGTATACTTTTTGACAGCATAAAATTAATAAGAAAAATTGATGTAAAATCCAATGATAAGGGTGTTTATAAGCATGATATTCTTAATTTGTTGTTGATTTTTAGTATGAATTATGATACAATTAACAACGTAGTCCACAACTGTCAAAAAGTATACTTTTTGACAGTTATTTATTTTAGGTATAAAAAAAGTGAAATGCATAACACATTTCACTTAGCTACCATGTAGGCTTCATATAGCCCCACAAGCATTAAGATAATACTAATAACACTGCCTGTAAACATATATTTAAGACTAGGAAAGAATAAGCTTAAAAAGCCTAATATACCAACATTAACGCCTAAGCTAATATAGCTTAAAGAATACATCGTCATAATAGAAATAAGATAAGATAAGAAAGTAAAAGCAACTGCAGCATAGCCAGCTTGATGACATTGTACATTAGCTGCTTTGGTAATCGCTATTGCTACTAAATAACCAGTAATAATATAAAACCAAACACTTGTGATTGGCGCATAATAGATCACCAAACCTAAAACAACACCAATACCAATACAAGATACAATACCATAAAGGATAACTTTCATCCATTGAGAGGAATCTAAGAATTGATCATTATTACTTCTAAAGTATCTTTGAGCTTCTTTTCTTTGTTTATAATCTTCATATTTATCTTTAAATGCCATTAAAACACCTCCTAATTATAATACTGTCTTTGATTATTCATGGTATTCATTAAAATATAAGTTGCGACAAAACCACCTATCATACCACATACATGTCCTGACATAGAGATAGATGAAACTGTAAGTGACAATATTAACATAATAATAATACTAGGTGCTAGTTGTCTTAGTACATCATCAAAGATATTATGATAAATCATTGCTAATGCAATAATAGCTCCAATCAAACCAAATATCACACCACTAATACCACCACTAACACTATTACTTCCAAAACCATTAAATAAATATAAAACATAAGGAATACCAGTAGTAGCTATAGCACTTACAAATAATACAATGATATAATTCATTCTATCCATAAATGATTCAATAAATGATCCTAGATTGTATAATGAATAACAATTCATTAATAGATGAAATATCCCAAAATGAATAAAATTACTTGTAAGTAATCGATAATATTCATGATAATAATCAACATATAATGGATTATAACCACCAAATGCTAAAGCTTCATAAACATTCATTTCTTGTCCATATAATATAAAAGAAACAATATATACAATAACACATATGATAATAAGCATCATTGTTATTGGATATTGATGACATCTTTTTTCTAATTCATACATATTACTTATCCATTAATTCAAATATTGATAATTGTTCTACTTGAATTTTATTTTCCTCCTTTATTGTATTATTTTTTTCTATTAATTCTTTAATTGATAGTTTTGATTTAATATCATTATAAGATATAGGAATAGCACCCATCTCTAATAATTTAATATTACCACTATACATAAAATCATTCAGTACTAATATTTTAGTCCACTTATAATGTAATACCTGCATAGCTGTAAACCATACAGCACCACTATTAGCTTGCAAAGATGATATCAATTGTATTTCACTTAGACAACTGATATAGTTATTACAATCTAAAGCATTTGTAACATTAAATTCACTATAAGGATTAATAGCACTTATTAATAATAATTGATTATTTTTAAGATATTTTGAATAAATCTTTTTTTTATCATATAAATGACAACTTAAAAAACAAATAGCTTGACCATTTAAACGCATCATAGTTTTTAAGGCATAAACATCACTACCTTTAGTATCATTAGTTGCTAATATTTCATTTTCTTTATGAATTTTAGATACAAAGTTTTTAATAAATCCATATTGTTTCTTACCAATATTTTGTAAACCTAATAAGGATATCATTGGTTGATTAACTAATGATATATTACCTACATAATAGAGATAAGTTGGGGCATTTTTTTTGAGTTTCTTTTGTAATATCCTAGGATAATTATCTTCATAGATGGTTGTTATGAAGATGCCCATGTTTTCTAGATGAGACAAGGCATATAGTAGTTCATTGAGTAAAGGTAGGCGATAGAGTATTTTTTGAGTAATTGTTTCATCAAATTGATAGATATTAAGTAATGTATCTTCACTAATATTAAGTAAACGTGATGGTGTTTTCCTAGTTTCACTTTTAAGTGTTTTTTCAACACTTAACCATTCTGTATTTGTTAGACACATATTTGTTTCTATTACATCACCACAATAAAGAAGTAATGCAATACTATCTAAATTTAATTCTAAACGCATATCATCACCACACTTGAAAAACATTATAACAAATTTTACATCATAAAAAAAGATAAAAAGCAGATATGACAAACATATCTACTCATAAACATCATCAATAATTTCGCAATTCAAATCTTTTAACTTTTGATATACCCAATCTATTTGATTTTCATCATTTTCTTTAATCTTCTTAAGTAAAGCTTCTTCATTCTCTTTAATCTTCTTAGCTTCTTTTAATACAGACTCAATATCATGAAAAGCAACAACCGCAATACCTTCATCATCACCAATGACAACATCTCCAGGCTGTATCACTTTTCCATCAATAACAACTGGTACATTCACTTCACCAAAGCCATTACGATATGGTCCATTAGGACTGATTCCACTAGCAAAAACAGGAATATCAGACTTTTCAATAGCATCATAATCTCTAATAGCCCCATTAATAATAAAACCACCAATATTTTTCTTTTTAGCCATGGTTAATAATATTTCCCCAAATAAAGCTCTTTGACTATAACCATCACCATCAATTACAATAATATCACCAGCACTTGCATTATCAATAGCATAAAATACCAATAAATTATCACCTTCAGGTACTCTTACAGTATAAGCTTGTCCAATAAGACGATGATGATTCATCGAACGTATATGGCTATCTACACAGGCTATTTTCATGGATGCATCACCTATATTAGCTACAGGAATATCATTAAAATCAGCATATAATGATGGATCAATTCTTTTAAACTTTTTATATATTCTATTTCCTACACTCATGATTCTCTCCTCACCAATAATGTATTATAATCAAATTCTAGAAATATACAATTATTTTATGATACAAAAAGAAGAAAATAATTTGTTCTTAGAACACAAAAATGTAAGATTATTTATAATGATAGCGACATGATAAGATATAAATATTCTCGTCATCAATCTTATAAATAAGTCTATCGTAATCATTAATTCGTCTACTCCATAATCCTGATAAATTTCCTTTTAGAGGTTCTGGTTTACCTAGTCCATCATTTCCATTTCTGTTTATATCTTGAATAAGTTTATTAATTCTTTTTAAAGTTTTACGATCTTCCGTTTGCCAATAAGTATAGTCAATCCATCCATCTTCAGTAAATACTATTTTCATAATAAATCCTCTATATTTTTCACTACGACTTTTCCAGATTCTAATTGTTGTTTTGATTCAATTAACCAATCATAATTTGCTTTGTTTTGAGTAAGATAATTATTTTCAATAAGATTATTATAAGTTTCTTCAGACATAAATACTATATTTTTACCATTTTTTCGTGTAACAATCATTGTTTCAAAAGAATCAGTAATCATATCAAAATAATGTTTCATTGAACTTCTTAAAGTAGAATAATTTATAGCTTGCATAATTCAACCTCCTCAACCATATTATAACGTACAATTTATTGTACTTCAATAGATTTTAATAAATATATTAAAATTATATATCAAAAATAAAAATTTAATCAAAAAAAAGAGATATGCAATGCATATCTCTATATGTATATACTATTCAGTAATACCCATTTTTTCTTTAACAGCAGCTTGTGCAGCAGCTAATCTTGCTAAAGGTACACGGAATGGAGAGCATGATACATAGTCTAATCCAGCTCTATGGCAGAATTCTACAGAACTTGCTTCACCACCATGTTCACCACAGATACCTAAATGGATATCAGGACGAGTTTCTCTACCTTTCTTAGCAGCCATTTGAACTAATTGACCAACACCTTCTTGATCTAATTTAGCAAATGGATCTGATTCGAAGATTTGTTTATTATAATAGTCATCTAAGAATTTAGCAGCATCATCACGGCTGAAACCGTAAGTCATTTGAGTTAAGTCGTTAGTACCGAAACTAAAGAATTCAGCTTCTTCAGCAATCTTATCAGCTGTTAATGCAGCTCTTGGAATTTCAATCATAGTACCAACTTTATATTGTAAATCAACACCAGCTTCAGCAATAACTTTATCAGCTGTTTTAGTTACAAAACTCTTAACATATTTTAATTCCTTAACATCTCCAACTAATGGAATCATGATTTCAGGAACAACATTTAAACCATCTTCTTGGTTAACTTCGATTGCAGCTTCAATAACAGCTCTTGTTTGCATTTCAGCGATTTCAGGATATGTTACTGATAAACGGCATCCTCTATGACCCATCATAGGGTTGAATTCTTTTAATGATTCAACACGAGCTTTTAAAGCTTCAAAAGTCATACCTAAGCTTTCAGCCAATGGTTTGATTTCTTCATCAGTATGAGGTAAGAATTCATGTAAAGGTGGATCTAAGAAACGGATTGTTACTGAATAACCTTCCATAGCCTTGAATAATGCTTTAAAATCAGATTTTTGATAAGGCATAATCTTATCCAAAGCTTCTTTTCTTGTTTCAACATCTTCTGCAGTAATCATACGTCTAAAGTTGAAGAGTCTTTCTTCATCAAAGAACATATGTTCTGTTCTACATAAACCGATACCTTCAGCACCGAATTTACGAGCTTGCTTAGCATCTCTAGGGTTATCAGCATTAGCACGTACTTTTAACTTACGAGCTTTGTCAGCCCATCCCATAAATGTTTCGAAATCACCACTAATAGTTGAATCAACAGTCTTGATTTGTTCACCATAAACATCACCTGTGCTACCATTTAATGACATATAGTCACCTTCATGATATTCTTTTCCATCTGGAGTAGTTAATACTTTAGCTTCTTCATCAATCTTTAAAGCACCACATCCAGATACACAGCAAGTACCCATACCTCTAGCTACAACAGCAGCATGAGAAGTCATACCACCACGTACAGTTAAGATACCATGAGCAACGTTCATACCTTCGATATCTTCTGGAGAAGTTTCAAGACGAACTAATAAGATGTCTTGTACACCATTTTTACTAGCATTTAAAGCATCTTCAGCTGTGAAATAAATATGACCAGTAGCAGCACCTGGAGATGCAGCTAAACCAGTAGCAACTACTTTAGCAGCTTTTAATGCATCAGCATCAAAGTTAGGGTGTAATAATTGATCTAATTGTTTTGGTTCAACTCTTAATAAAGCTTCTTCCTCAGTGATCATACCTTCTTTAACTAAATCAATTGCAACCTTTAATGCAGCTTGTGCAGTTCTCTTACCATTACGAGTTTGTAACATGAATAATTTACCATCTTCAATAGTGAATTCCATATCTTGCATATCTCTATAATGATCTTCAAGAGTTTTATTGATCTTTACGAATTGATCATAGCAATCAGGTAAAATATCTTTTAATGTATCAATTGGTTGAGGTGTACGAATACCAGCAACAACGTCTTCACCTTGTGCATTCATTAAGTATTCACCATAAAGCTTCTTTTCACCAGTTGCAGGGTTTCTTGTGAAGGCAACACCAGTTCCTGAAGTATCTCCACGGTTACCATAAACCATTTCTTGTACGTTTACAGCTGTTCCCCAGCTACTTGGAATATCATTCATACGTCTATAAGAAATAGCACGATCATTGTTCCAAGAACCAAATACAGCTTTAACAGCTTCCATCAATTGTTCACGTGGATCTTGTGGGAAATCTACACCAGAAATTGCTTTATATTCATTCTTATAGATTTCAACAACTTCCATTAAGTCTTCAGCTGTTAATTCAGTGTCATATTGAACACCTTTTTCTTCTTTAATAACATCAAATTTTCTTTCAAATGAACTCTTTGGATATCCTTTAACAACATCTGCGAACATTTGAATAAAACGACGATAGCTATCATATACAAAACGAGGATTGTTAGTTGTTTCAGCAAATCCTTTAGCAACTTCATCGTTCATACCTAAGTTTAATACAGTATCCATCATACCAGGCATAGAAGCTCTTGCTCCTGATCTTACAGAAACTAATAATGGATTTTTAGCATCTCCCATTGTTTTTCCTGTAATTTTTTCTAATTCTACTAGTTTTCCAGCAATTTCTTCTTCGATTTCTGGTGCGATTTGTTTACCGTCTTCATAATATCTAGTACAAGCTTCAGTAGTAACAGTAAATCCTCTTGGTACTGGTAAGTCTAAGTTAGTCATTTCTGCAAGGTTTGCACCTTTACCACCAAGAAGGTTTCTCATGTCTTTATTACCTTCGCTAAATAGGTAGACATATTTCTTTGTCATTTATTTTTTCCTCCTTCATAACTACTTGAATCATTATACACAATGTAAGACTTCCTTTCAACAACAAAATTCATTTATTTTTAAAAAAAAGTGATTATAAGCTAATAATCACTTAGAATCACTCTTCACTATATTCTAATCTCACTCTTCTACCTTTGATTTTTTCATTATAACAATTTTCTACAACCTGTTCACTCACATTACTTTTAATACTCACAAAAGTAAACTTACGTTTAATAGAAATATCGCCAATATCACTACGTTTTACTTGTCCATATCGTTGTAAAAAATCAATAATATCTCTAACATTAACCTTATCTATAGAACCAACACTTAAAAACAATCGATCTTCTTGATGATCGTCTAGCTGCTGATAATCAAACCCTACTCTTTCCTCATAAAGCATTGCTAACATACCAGCCATCACATCTTTTTGCATAGATTTTGGAATATCTCTTAATAATCTTTTATAATTATCCAATTGCCCTTTTAAAATACGCTCTTGAACTTCAAATAATAAATCCTTAGATTTTTGTTCAAATATTTCATCATTACTAGGAATCTTCAATTCCTCCATATGACTATTTGTCTTTCTTGCAATACTATCTAAAAATCTCTTTTCTCTACTCGTTACAATACTATAAGCAATACCCTTTTTATTTGCTCTACCAGTTCTACCAATACGATGAATATATAATTCATCCTCCTGTGGTAATTCATAATTAATCACATGAGAAATATCATCTATATCAATTCCTCTAGCAGCAACATCCGTTGCAACTAAAAACTGAATATGACCATTTTTAAATCTTTTTAAAGTATTAATACGTTGTGGTTGAGATAAATCACCATGCAAAGCTTCAACACTATAATGTTTTTGACTCATAGCAGCAACGACTTCATCTACACTTCTTTTGGTTTTACAAAAGATTAAGGTTCTTTGCATATCTCTTGAATCTAATATACGACATAATGTTTCAAATCTTTGATTTTGCGTTGTCACAAAGTAGTATTGTGATACAGTTGTAGCTGTCATAGTTTTAGCTTTGATTTGAATCATTTTATAGTCAAATTGCATATATTGACTAGCAATTTTCTTGATTTCACTTGGCATGGTTGCAGAAAATAAAGCCGTTTGTTTATCTTCAGGAGTCTTTTCTAAAATACTTTCAATATCTTCAATAAAACCCATATTCAACATTTCATCGGCTTCATCTAAAACCATCCATGAAATATTTTCTATATTTAAAGCCTTACGTCTAATTAAATCTAAAACACGTCCTGGTGTCCCTACGACAATATCAACACCTTTATTTAAAGAACGCATTTGTAAATTAATATCACTACCACCATAAACACAAATTGTTTTATAATTCGTATATTTACCAATACGTTTCAATTCATCTTCAATTTGCATAGCTAATTCTCTTGTGGGCGATAAAATCAAAGTTTGGATATGTTTTACATCTTTTTGTAAAGTTGATAATATAACACTACCAAATGCTAAAGTTTTACCTGTTCCTGTCTGTGCTTGTCCAATAATATCTCTACCATTAAGTAATAAGGGTATGGATTTTTCTTGTATAGGTGTAGGTGTTTTAAATCCCATATCTTCTATACCTTTTAATACATCATTGGATAATTCTAATTCATTAAATGTCATACCATCAACCTCCTAAAAGCAAAAGAGATATTAACATATCAAATTTTAAAATACAAGAATTATTTTTATCACTCTAAAAATGACGGGAAATATTCCCGTCAAATTACTTATATTGTAATATTTTACATTGATGTTTCTTATAATTAGCTTGACTACTATCAGGATTATAAGTAATACCTACTAATAAGATTTCTTTATAATCTTTAACCTTATCGATATAATTTTTATTGATAATTTGATCAATAGCTTCCTGAGGTGTACCTTTAACCTTTAATTCTATAATCATTACTGGCCTATTAGATCTTTGCGGTATAAATATCATATCACAACGACCTTTGCCTGTTACTTCTTCACGTCTAACTTTATAAAACTTTCTGGCATATATATAACAAACCGTTAATAAACAAGCTAAACTGTTCTCGTCGTTATAATGAAATAAATCCACTTCTTTATCATGTGCTTCTTCAATCATAGATGCAAGTAACGCTTCATCTTTATTTAAAGTTGCTTTTAATATCAACTTACTTTGCTTAACTATTTCATGATAATCACCCATATCTTTTCTATTTAATATTTTTTCAAACTTCAACATCAACTCATGATTAGGAATATAAAGACAATCATCATGATATGTTAAAAAGCCAAAAATAACCATCGATGATAATATTTCATCTCTTGTATCAAGATTATCATCTTTATCTAAATATTCCATAATATCAACTTCAACAGGTGTACCAGAAACTAATTGTATCATATCATCTCTAACATCATCAATATTATCCTCTATACAATCAGATATTTCACTCATAGGACCTGTAGATGTCCAATAATTATCACAATATTGATTATCAAATGCATTTCTTACACTACGTGGATTAAATAATTTTTTACCATCATTTGTATAATAACCATCATACCAATATTCTAAATCCGAATATTTCATATAAGGATATTTTTGACACAATTCGCTCACTTCTTCTTCAGTAAAACCAAAATACTCATTGTATCTTCTATCATTGATAAAATTATATTCAATGAAATTATTTAGATCAGAACCAGATGAATGTTTCACAATTGGAAGAATACCTGTCATGTAAGCCATAATAACATATGATTGATCTTTGATAAGATCTCTTAAAAACTTTAAATATTTCTTTTCATCACTTTCTTCCATAAAGTCCTCATAGAGAACACTATCCCATTCATCTAATATGAAAACAAAAGAATCTTTTGTTTGATAAAAATATTCACTAATAGGATATTCAGACGATAAATCTATAGAATATGAAGACTTTAAATCTGAAATAAGATTATGTTCTATATAAGATATATAGCCATTATATGATTGACAATTTCTAGGCATTGCAGCCATATTCATATAAATAACATTATATTGATTTAAATTTTTTAAATAACTGTCACACTTAGCTATCTTTAACTGATCAAATATATCTTTTGTATCATATGCTTTACAATAATAACTAGCAAGCATATCAGCATTAACTGTCTTTCCAAATCTTCGAGGACGAGTAATACAAATATCATGTCCCAATCCATTTCCTAAAGATGATGCAATTTTATTTATTAAAAGACTTTTATCAACATATAGCGGATTTTGAGCAATCTTGGTGAATCTTTCAATTGGTCTATCAACATTTAAATAATACATGATCTCATCCTCCTGTTATGAAGTGACCTTTGTCAAGAAAAAATTTCACAATTCATAATAT
>JAJQFG010000088.1 GCA_021201315.1 Erysipelotrichaceae bacterium | reverse complement strand
TAGCTGGGACAGAATCAATCTGGGTACATTAAGACATTATCATATTTGAATCACATACGCAGCATTTATCCTATATAACCTATTGACAAAATAGGAAATAAATGTTATATTCATTTCATTCTAATGAAAGATGAATTATTTGAGGTGTATTTATAATGGATAGTTTTAATGAAAAAGAATATGGATTTCAAACTAGAGCGGTTCACGTTGGTAATGATATAGATAGTGAAAGTGGTGCAATTAAGCGACCTATAACAATGGCAAACAGCTATGCATTGCCATATGATCCAACAGATATGAATTGGTCAAGTGCAAATGGAAATCTCTATACTAGAAATGGTGGAACAAATCAAAAGTATTTACAGGAAAGAATAGCTTCACTTGAAGGTGGTGAGGATTGTATTGTTTTAGCCTCTGGTGTTGCTGCACTGAGTGGATTGTTTTTTGCGTTGCTTAATAAGGGTGATCATGTTATTTTTTCAAGTGTGACATATATTGCAGTTTATCGTTTGCTGAATGAGCTTTTTAATAATAAGTTTGGTGTGGAGACAACAATTGTTGATACTACTGATTTAGATAAATTGGAATCTGAAATCCGTAGTAATACAAAACTTATTCATATTGAAACTCCTGGTAATCCAACACTTAGTATTACAGATATAAGAGCCGTAGCTGAATTGGCACACAAACATAACATATTGTTGAGTGTTGATAATACATTTGCTTCTCCTTATAACCAACGACCTATTGAACTTGGTGCGGATTTTTCTGTTGAAAGTTTGACGAAATTTATTAATGGACATGGGGATTCAATGGGTGGTGCGATTGTAGGTAAAACAGAATATCTTGATAAAATTCGTGCTATATCTCAAGTGAATTTAGGTGGTACAATTAGCCCATTTAATGCATGGCTTATCATGCGAGGAAGTGTCACGCTTTCGCTAAGAATGAAACAGCATAACGAAAATGCACTGGCTGTTGCTCAGTGGCTTGAAAAACAACCGTGTGTTAGTTTTGTTGCGTATCCAGGACTTAAAAGTGATCCTGGTTATTTAGTAGCCAAAAAACAAATGTCACCTGGATTTGGAGGTGTTTTATCATTTGGCTTAAAAGCAGATCACGATACTCATAACAAATTTGTCAGTTATTTAAAAATTATAACATCTGCTGTATCACTTGGCCATGATGAAAGTCTCATTGTATTTATTGGTGAAGATGATGAAAGACAATATCTTTATCCTGATAGATTTAGTAACGGATTTTTCCGTTTTAGTGTTGGTATTGAAGACAAGGAAGATATCATTGCTGACTTGAACCAAGCTTTGCAAAAGGTAGGATTATTATCATGAAAATTGATGTAAAAAGTATGATTTTACCTATTATTGCAATAGTTGTTGTTATTGCAGCCATATTGACAATCATTGTTCCTAAAATAAATAGTCATTCTGAAACAGATAATTTGGTTGATACTGCCACAAGTGATTTAGACATTGCTGTTTTTTCGAGTGATGTCCAGATTGTCGAAAGTGATATTAGTGAAATAGCAACATATTATGATTATGATTCAAATAATACAATTGTAGAACTTTTCGCAGTTAAGGCATCAGATGGAACTATTAGGCTTGCACTTAATACTTGTCAAGTATGTATGGGTTCACCATATGCTTATTTTGTGCAAAATGGTGATGATTTTATATGCCAAAATTGTAAAAATCATTTTGACATCGATAATATTGGGATAGAGCAAGGTGGCTGTAATCCTGTACCAATAACAGACGATAATTATTCATCTGAGAATGGTGTGATAACTGTTTCTTCCGATTTCTTGGCAAAATATGAAGAGCAATTTTCAAATTGGAAAAGTTTTTAGGTGATTTATTGTGAAAAAAATATACATGAATGTTGGTTCTATGAAATGTGAAGCTTGTGAAATGAGTGTAGAAAAGGCCGTTAAAAATGTTGAAGGCGTAAAATTTGCTAAAGCGGATTGTACAAAAAACTCTTTAATTGTTGAATATGAAAAACCTGCAAGTGAGGATTTGATAAAAAAAGCTGTTATTAGTGTTGGATATGATATTATAGATAAACAAGATAATAACAGAGATACAATATATATATTAGTGATTATATTAGGACTCTATGTTATTGCAACGCAAACGGGATTAACGGCAATCTTTCAAAAATTTCCTGTTATCAATGATGAAAGAGTGAGTTATATCTTTTTGTTTTCCATTGGGCTTTTGACATCAGTACATTGTATTGCTATGTGTTCAGGAATTAACTTGGCTCAAAGTGTTAGTCAATCAAATAAAAGACCAGTAATAAAAGCTTTATCTTATAATCTTGGTAGACTTGTTGGTTATACGACTATTGGTGGTTTTCTTGGCCTTATAGGTGAAGAAATTGCTATTACTCTTAAAATTCGAGGAATAATTGGTATAGTTGCAGGTATGTTTATGATACTGACTGGAATAAATATGTTTGGTAATTTTGGATTTTTAAAAAAAATAACATTTAAGTTGCCAAAAAAAGTATCGATAACAATATCAAAATTCTGTCGTTACAATTCTTTTACTGTAGGTATTGTTAATGCCTTTATGCCATGTGGTCCTTTACAATCCATGCAACTTTATGCAATTGCTTGTGGAAGTATGATATCTGGTGCTCTTTCAATGTTCTTTTTCTGTCTTGGCACAATACCACTTATGTTTATATTTTCCTTAGTAGCAGGAGTTTTAGAGAAAAAAGCAAAAGCTATTATGTTAAAAATAAGCGCTGTGCTTGTTATGGTATTTGGAATATATATGCTTCAAAATAATTTTGCACTTACAGGAATTTCTTTGCCATCGTTTTCGCAATCATCTAACAATGATGTCATAACTGCTATGGTAAATGGTGATAAACAATATGTAACATCTTCCCTTCATTCGAATGGATTTGATGATATAGAAGTGCAAGCTGGTATACCTGTGGTTTGGACTTTAACGGTTGATTCTAATATTTTAAATGGTTGTAACAATGAAATTGTTATTGCTGAATATGATATAGAGATAAAATTGTATGAGGGTGAAAACACTATTGAATTTATTCCAACACAAGAAGGTACATTTATCTATACTTGCTGGATGGGTATGCTAAAAAATACAATAACTGTAGTATAAAAGGCTCAATTTGAATATTCAGATTGAGCCTTCATTCATAATACATGTTTTGTTTTATACAATGTTTCTATCACTGAAAATCTTGAGAAAGTTATAAAACATGTTATAATTTCATCGAAAGAAGGAATATTATGAAAAATTATCATACACATACTAAGCGCTGTTATCATGCTATAGGAAATGAAGAAGACTATATACTTAATGCTATAAAGGGTGGATATACAGAATTAGGATTTAGCGATCATACTCCTTGGAGATATGATTCTTCTTATCATGCAACAATGCGTATGGAAGAAGATAAATTATTAGATTATGTAAATACATTACGTCAATTAAAAGAAAAATATAAAGGTCAAATTAATATAAAAATAGGTTTAGAATGTGAATACTTTCCAAAATATATGCCTTGGCTTCAACAAACCATTAAAGATTACAAGCTAGATTATATTATTTTGGGTAATCATTATGATGAAAGCGATGAATATGGTATATATTTTGGCGGAGAACTTACTAAGCAACAATTAAATAAATATATTGATTTATGTATTGAAGGATTAAATACTGGTTTATACAGTTATTTAGCTCATCCTGATTTGGCATATTATGATAAAGATATTCATTACTATAAAACGCAAATGAAACGTTTATGTCAAGCGGCTTTAGATACAGATACACCATTGGAATTTAATTTATTAGGATATAAATATCATCGTCATTATCCTAGTAAAGTATTTTTTGAATTAGCTAAAGAGATGGGAAACAAAGTTATTATTGGTAGTGATGCTCATGATCCTCTAGTTTTATCAGATATGCAAACTTACAATAAAGCTAAAGCATATTTAGAGAATTTAGGTATAGAATTAACAGAAGAGATAAGATTTTTTCAATAATTCATTTTAAAGTTCATTTAAAATGTTATAATAACTACAAGGATGTGAAAAAATGGATCATATAACTAATATTGATAAAAAGGATTACATAGATGAATGTAAAGAAATTGTTAGAACAACTATTGCTTTAGAAAATATAGTATTAAGTGATGAATATTTAACTATTCTTACTGAAGAAATTATGGATACAGCTATTTCTATGGGAGGAGATTATTCAAGAGAAGTTATTAGGAACATTGCTGTTCAATATGTAAGAAGCGATTTTTATCCAAGATTTAAAAAAGCCCATCATATAGATTAGGAGGAGTTTTATGCCATTAGATGAGAAAGTACTACAAGATTACTTAGATACAAATTGGGCCCAATATAGAGGCAAATATTGTTTCCATAGTGGCTATCGTATAGGTAATAATGAATTTAAGTTTCATTACTATATGTTAGATACAAACTTTCGTCAAATTGATATTTATTTAGATGTTTCCTGTGAAAATAAAATCACCTATACCTTTTCTGAAAATCTTCATGAACAGGAACAAACCTTTATTGTTAAAGATGTAGTTCAAAGAATATTAAAACAAAATAATCAAAAAAGACTTTTGCACTACTCATTGTATGAAAAATTTATTAAACACACTAAAGATGAAACATTTGTATTGGAACCAATGGATTTTAGAGATGTCCTTAATTATATGAAATATCATCAAGGTATTAACCAAAATACAATAGATCAATTTTATGGATTATTAATACCTTATTTGGATAATCAATTAAAACATAAAGAATATAAAAAATTTATAGATACAATGAATTTATTATTTGATGTCATACTCTACGAACACTATTGGGATGGTATTAACTTTCAATACCTTGATACAGAATATCAATATCATCTTTATTTTATAAGAAAAATTATACGAAAGGTATATAGACATTTAGATCAATTTTATGAAGCTGTTCCTAATGAATTATTGCAGTCCTTGAAAACATTATGTATGCATACACGTTTTACATTGGCAATTATGACTGACTTTGGGAAAGTTTTATTATCTCAATATCGTATATCTCAAATTATTATGGAAAGATTAGAAAAAGAATTTGTATTATGTGAAAAAGATGAAGAGAAGGAAAATGAAAATCTTATATTTTCTTATATATATTATATTTATCATAATAATTTTGATCAATATTATGAAGTTGTATTAAAATTGTTAAGAATGCTTATTAATAATATGATGACAGTAGCTAATCATGATTTAGATTTAGCTTTAGGTAATTCTTTAATTAAAGCAGAAGGCTATGACATATTGTTAGATTTATTCCATCGTGATTATAATACATTTATCTTTACATGTTTTCCAATAGAAGAAATGCCTGCTTCTATGAAGCTTAAAGTAAAAGATGAATTGGTTGGTGCTATTCAATTCTTTGGTGCAAGAATGGAAAATGACAATTATCGTTTGAGTTCTTTTGAACAAGTAATGAATATAAATAATTTATTAATGGATAATTTTAAGGAGTGGTATTTAAAGTGAAAAAGAAAAATGTTTATATTGGTACAGCAGTGACATTAACAGCAGCTGCATCTTCAAGTGTGGCTTTGGCGTATGATTATGGCAAGAAAGTCATATATCGTGAACATTTAAATAAGATTGAACAGGAAAATTGGTATGAGGATATCAATGCTCAAAGAATACAAATTAAGAATCATAAGGGTTTGTATTTATCTGGATATTTGATTGAAAAAGAAAATGCTGATAAAACGATTATTTGTTTACATGGACTAATGGAATCAGCTTATCATTTGGTTAAAACTGTACATTATTTACAATCTATTATAGATAATGCTAATATTTTGATGATTGATAGTAGTGCTCATGGATTAAGTGATGGTTATATCAGAGGTTTTGGGTACCGTGATATTAGTGATTTGATGTTTTTTTAATGCTTATATTGTTAATAAATATGGAGAGGATCATCCAATTATTATGTATGGTCATGGTGTTGGAGCAAATGCTATATTAAATACATCTAGTTTAGGCAAATTAAAGAATGTTCAATTAATTATTAGCGAAGGTGCTTATGATAATGGATATACTTATTTATCTAAGAGATGCCAAAGAGATACTAAAATTAATGCATCTATTTGTGGACCAGTTATACGTCAAGTTATTAAAAAAGAAATAGATATTGATATTAGAAAATTAGATACTAAGAATTTTGTTAAAAAAAATACAATACCAACAATATATATTCATTCTAAAGATGATAAAGAAGTGTTATTTAAAAGTGTATTTTCACTTTACAACAACGATGCATCTCATAATATGTTATTTCCATTAAAAGAAGATCATTTCTATGAATTAGAAGGTAAAGATGATGATTATTCATTATCAATTAATGAATTTATAAAAGAAATATTGGAGAAATAAAATGGATAGAAAACAACTTGTCAGTATGTTTGATCATACTTTATTAAAACCATATGCTTCCAAAGAAGATTTTAAACAATTATGTCAAGAAGCCGATGAAAATGGTTTCGCAATGGTAGCCATTAATTCTTCGCCAGTCAAATGGTGCAGAGAGTTTCTTAAGGATTCAAAGGTTCATGTAGGAGCTGCTATTTCGTTTCCACTAGGACAAACGACTATTGAAACAAAGGTTGCTGAAACAAAGCAAGCTATTCAAGATGGTGCAAATGAGATAGATTATGTTATTAATATTGGAGAATTAAAAACAGGTAATCTTGATTATATAGAAGATGAAATGAAACAAATAGTATCTATTTGTAAAGAAAGTGATGTTTTATCTAAGGTTATTTTAGAAACATGCTATCTCACAAAAGAAGAAATTATTGAAGTTTGCAAGATTGCGAAAAAAGTAAAACCTAACTTTGTTAAAACAAGTACTGGTTTTGGTACCAATGGTGCTACAGTTGAAAATGTTAAACTGATGAAAGAAACTGTTGGTGATGATGTTCAAGTTAAAGCAGCAGGTGGTATTAGAGACTGGAAAACTTGTAAGGCAATGATTGAAGCAGGCGCTACTAGAATTGGTACTAGTTCATCATTTAAAATTTTAGAAGGTTTTGATAAAGAAAATCAGTTATCTTAATGATAACTGATTTTTATATTGAATGTTTATATTGACCATGTTTTTTAGTTGTATTACCATATTGAATCGCAAACGTAGGACAATGATGAAGGCAACGTAAACACATAACACATTTATCTTTGACCCATGTGGGTTTATTGTTTTTCATTTTAATAGCTTGAATAGGACAATTAATAGTACATAAACTACAACCAATACATGATTTTTCTACATGAAAATGTTTTGTTTTTCTTACGGGTTCATAGATAGTATGTCCAATTTTTACCAATGGCATAGGTATTCTATATTGCATATAATTTCCTATATCTTTATGATTGATATGGTTAATAATTTCTTGTATTTGATATGTTTCCTTTTGTTGGATTTCTTTGATTTTATCCTTATTACTTGAATTAAATATTGGTGTATAATTATTAACCATTTTAACACCATACATAGCAGATAATTTGATGTTCTTATTTTTTAAATAATTTTTTATAAATGTACCAGTTTGTCCACTTGTAGTACCATAAGTAGCTACAAAATAAACGTAAGTACCATTATTTATGGTAATAAAAACATTCTTCATATATTCATCTACAATTGATGGTAATCCCCATAAGTATGTTGGAAATACAAAACCTAAATATTGATCCATAATTTGTATATTTTGAATATCCAATATTGAGTAAGCATAATCATGCGTTTGATCAGCTATCATTTCTGCCACATATTGACTATTATTGGTTGCTGAAAAGTAGAGTATCATGATATATACTCTTTTAAAGTTTCTAAATTACTAAGAGCATCTTTCACTCCTAATTGATAAACCTCTTCTAGTTTATCAGGATCACTTTCTATTCTGCCAATTTCAATAGGCATTGATGGTCTTATCACAAAGGCTTTTCTTTCTTTTTCCCATTGACTTAATAATTCTACAGATTCGTTATATACTTTATGTCTTTCAATCATTTGTTTAGCTAAGTTAGGATATTTATGATAAAACATATTAATCAATGATTTAGACATAGGTTCTTTACGATAACTCATGTCTCTTGTAAGAATAACAACTAATTTATCATAGCCTTGTTTTTTCATCCATACAAAAGGAATACTATCAGAAATACCACCATCTAAATAATATTGTTTATTAATCTCTACAGGTTTAGATACAAAAGGCATTGATCCTGATGCACGAAGTGTATCCATTTGTCTAAATACACTTTGAATAAGTATATATTCAGGCTTTCCAGTTTGTATATTTGTGACCACTGCGTAAAAAGGAATATCAGATTCCATATAAGTTTTATCATCAAAAGGGTCTAATTTAGTAGGAACTTCATCATATGCATATTGTGTACTTACAATATTACCTTCTTTTAATAAAGGTTTAATACCCATATAATCCTTATCACCATTAAAACGTTTATTATAACGTATAACTCTGCCTTTTTGTTTAGAAACATAATTCACGCCAAATAAAGCACCTGCTGATACACCAATAACACCATCAACCATAATATCATTATCTAAAAAAGTATCTAAAACACCAGTCGTAAACATACCACGCATAGCGCCACCTTCTAAAACCAATCCTACTTTCATCTAATCACCTCGTAAAAGTAATTATATCAAAGTATTATGAACCTCACAAGAATTAAAAAACATGGATTAACCACGTCTTAAAACAATAATATCAGTTGTTATACAAATAACAACATAAATAACCCAACACATAAAATACGTAATAAAAGAATTACTTAATATAGGAATAGGAGATAACTCCCATGAAAATCCTCCAAATAATCCGTCTAAAACATTAAAAATACATGAAATCGGAATAAGCGTTAATAACCATACATTTATACTTATAAAAAATTTCAATGCCTTTTTCTTATTTTCTCCTATAACATATCCAATACCAAATATCATACATCCCATAGCCATAAAAAATAATCCAAGTATAATAGCTATCATATCCTGTTTATCAATCCAAATACCAACGGATATTACCAACCCCATAAAATTAATCGCTGTAGCTGTGATACTAAAGATCCCTGCGTCTGTTTTAATTCTTTTACTTGTTGGTTCAATACCCTTAAGTAAATAATCTGTTGTCACATTAAAATAATCACTTAATAATATAATCTTATCTAAATCAGGCGAACTTTGTTCACTTTCCCATTTTGATACAGCTTGTCTAGAAACACCAATCTTATCAGCTAATTCTTCTTGAGAAATACCTTTGGCTTTTCTAAGTGTTTGAATACGATCTGCTAAATTCATTTAAATTCCTCCTTGATGTTTCCATTATATATAATCTTATAGTGGAAACACCACCATGATGACCTTGAACTTTGTCAACCATTGGTTGCGTTAATCAGGCAAAGCCTCAAAAAAAAGCTTTTCTAACCAAGTATTATTTAATAACTCATAAACATAAGGATTAGGCGATCCATACTTAAAATAATCTGAATTATCACCACCAAGCATCTTTACTGCAAAAGCACCAACAGCTTTTGATCTTGACATACCTGCATAACAGTGAATTAACAAAGTATCAACATCCTTATGATTACTAATAAAATCAATAATCTTTCGTGCATGTTCTTCATTAAACAATACAGCACCATCAACATCCTTAACAATATCATCAAAATAAAGTGTTAAAACGCCCTTACAAAATATATTTTCACAAAATTGTATACCAAAACCATTTGTATGTGTATCTTGAATAGATATGACAACATAAGTATCTTTTTTCTTTGCAAGATTATCTAAATCATAAGGATAATAATGATCCATTACATAATCAAAAGCATCAAATACTGATTTTACTAAAACACGTTTCATTTGTTTTACTCCTCATACATATCTTTTCTTCTAGCATAAAGATATGTTTTTTCATTTCTATATTGTTGTGTTAGTGATAATTGAATATCATATTGAATTAATTCTTCTTGATCGGTTGCTTTATATAAAATATCACCATTTGGGTTAACAATCAATGATTCTCCAGCAAAATTCATACAATCTTCTATTCCAACACGATTACACATTGCAATAAACACTTGATTTTGCATAGCTTGAACTCTTATTTCCCATTCAAACATTGTCATATCTTCTTGTTTACAATTAGCTGTAGGTATAATAATAAGATCTGCTCCTTTTAAAACACAAGTACGAATGCTTTCAGGAATATGACGATCAAAACATATTACAATCCCAATTTTTCCAAATGGTGTATCATAGACTTTAAATCCATCATCAGAAGGTGTATAGTAATCTTTTTCATAAAAATATTTTGCTTGTATAATGTGAACCATTTTTGAAATATCTACTATCTTTCCTAAGGGATTTATAAAAAGAGAAGCATCATAGCATTTGTTGTTTTCTTTTAGATAGATATTAGGTGATATATACATATGATAATCCTGACATTTTTGAGATAATTGTTGGATGAAAGGATGATTGATAGACATCAGATAGGAAGAAGCATTTTTATCTTTATATTGAGGAAAGAAAAGTGAATATTGTATTTCTGGAAAAAATAATAAATCACAATCTTGAGCTTTATCTACATATTGTAATATTTTATGCTGATTTTTATGCATATCATTTGACATACACATCTGTAACATCCCTAATTTCATTTTTTAACCTCCAAAAAGTATAAGTATTATATCAAAGAAATAATAAACACTCAAATTATAAATTGCATTTATATTATAAAAATGATATATTGTTTTCAACTGGTTTGAGAGCACACCCAGTATAAAAAACTAAGGATGCATTGCATCTGGCTTCTCACTGTTCTTGAGAAGGAGGAATGAAAATTGAAGAAACTTGATGTAAAGATGATTGCGTTAAATGCTATGGTTGCATGCGTTTATGCGGTTATGACGATTGCTTGTTCTGCTATTTCTTATGGAGGTATTCAATTTAGAATTTCAGAAGTATTAATATTTTTGGCTTTCTACAATAAAAAATACTTTCCAGGACTGATTATTGGTTGCTTTTTAGCTAATATACCATCATCATTAGGAATTTATGATATGGTTTTTGGGACATTAGCAACTGCTTTAGCGTGTGTTGCCATGTATAAAGCAAACAATCTTTATGTAGGAGCAATATTAGGTGGTATTATTAATGGTTCGATTGTTGGCGCAGAATTATATTTTATTTTAGATTTACCATTTTTATTTAATGCTTTTACAGTATTTTTAGGTGAAGTAGCAGTTCTTATTATTGGTGCTATTTTATTTAAATTATTGGAAAAAAATACCACATTTATGAATCGTTATATTAAAGAATAATCGTATTAATCAATAAAAATTACAGGAACAGAAAAACGAGCTACACTCTTGTTAGATGTAGCTTTTTGTGATATGCTTAATTTATTAGATATAGCGAGGTGATGTTAGTTGAACTTTTCAAAGAAAATAAGAGATTTGGATATTAGAGGTTTTATACATCTTGCAGTTATTGTAGTTATTATGATATTGGCATTAGTTTATTTTAATGCGATTATAAAGTTTATAATGACATTGATTGATGTTTTTATGCCTGTTTTTATTGGGGTTATTTTGGCTTTTATATTTAATATGCCTATGTGTTTATATGAAGCAAAACTACCTATTAAGAATGATGTTATAAGAAATAGAGTTTCAGCTGTTTTAGCGATTGTTACTGTACTGTTATTTGTAGTTGTTGTTTTAGTGGCAGTTATACCACAGATTATAGAGAATATGAATAATTTTATTAGTAATTCTTCTACACTTATTAATAATATTCAACCTCTTATGGAAGATCTGTTAATTCAATTGAATTTACCACCAGAAGTTATGAGTAATATCGAAGCTTATGAAACAGATATTACAAATACATTGCTTACTGGTGCTTCTAATTGGATACCTAATATTATAGATTATTTAACAAGTTTATCTACAGGTGTTATCGATTTGTTTATTGGTTTGATTATGTCATTTTATATTTTGTTATCAAGAGATATGTTGTTTAGACAATTAGGTAAATTGGCAAAAGCTATTTTTAAACCAAAACAATATGAGTGGTTGGGTGATTTTGTATCTTTAGTGGCTGTGACTTTTGGTGATTTTATATTTGGACAAGTCATTGAAGGTGTTATTATTGGTGTTATGTGTTATATAGGATGTTTGATTTTAAATATTCCTTATGGACTTATATGTTCATTGGTTATTGGTGTAACGAATGTTATTCCATATTTTGGACCAATCATTGGTGCTGTAATTGATTTTTTGATTATCTTTTTAGTAGATCCATTCCAGGCGGTTGTATTCCTCATTTTCTCTACTTGTTTACAACAGTTTGAGTGTAATTTGATTTATCCTCATGTTGTAGGTGGAGCGATAGGACTTTCACCTTTATGGGTTTTATTGGCTGTTTCTTTAGGCGGGGGATTGTTTGGTATACCAGGTATGGTTTTAGGATTACCAACATTTTCTGTTATTTATGAATTAGTAAGACGTTGGACGAATGATCGTATAGCAGAAAGGGAAGCAGAGTAGTAACTCTGTTTTGACTAGTAAAAATTAATTTATAAGAAAACATGTGTTTTAATACACATGTTTTTAAATTATTCAATTTCTGTTAATGTATTAACATCAGCGAATGCATTTTCTTCAAAGATTTCATCATAACTTTTTTCAGTATTATTGATACATTTTGCAAAATCTGTAATAATAATTTGATCTGGTTTAAGAATGAATTTTCCATTTTCACAAATAATAATGACATCTTCATTAGTTAGATTTTTGATATAGTTACTATCACTAGTATAAATATATTCATTATGACTATCTTTAAAAAATGAATTGATTATCTTCTTTATAATAATTGTATCGATTTCTATCATATTGTTCAACAGTAAGCATTGTTTTCTGGATAAGCAATATATATTATTGCTTTATCATAATAATGGTAATAATTCTCATCAAATCTTCTAATCAATGTATCAAATGTTATAATATCGTTAATTGTTTTCAACATTTTAAAAAATTTTCTATCATTATTATCCATTCCCATTCCACCATTAAATTCAGTTGATTCGTAGATAACAAATTCATCATTTCTTTGATCCTTAGTAATTATAATCGCTTTTCCTCTGTGTATTTTATTTACCTCCTGTAAACGATATTAGCATAATGCAAAATATTAATCAAAAGCAATGATTATTCATGGTAAAAGTTTCACAATGATTATTCATGGTAAAAGTTTCATTGACAATAAGATTTATATATATTAACATATTTTAACGAGGTGATAGTATGTTGAATCAGTTTTCTAGGACGGAATTATTATATGGTAAAGAGGCAATGAATAAACTTGAAAATACGAAAGTGGCCATATTTGGTATTGGTGGTGTAGGTGGATATACAGTCGAAGCTTTAGCAAGATCAGGAATAGGTCATTTTGTTTTAGTAGATGATGATAAAGTTTGTGTGACAAATATTAATCGTCAAATTATTGCCACTATACAAACTGTCGGAAAATATAAAGTAGAAGTTATGAAGGATAGAATCTTGAGTATTAATCCTAAAGCTGATGTTGAAATAAGACAATGTTTCTTTTTGCCTGAAAATAAAGATGAATTTGATTTTGCATCCTATGATTATGTTGTGGATGCTGTTGATACAGTAACGGCTAAAATATCTATTATTATGCAAGCGAAAGCTTATAATATACCTGTAATTAGTTCAATGGGTGCTGGCAATAAAAAGGATCCTATTGCTTTTGAAATTGCTGATATTTATGATACTTCCGTTGATCCTTTAGCTAGAGTTATGCGTCATGAACTTAGAAAACGAAATATAAAAGATTTAAAAGTTGTTTATTCTAAAGAAAAGCCTACAAAGCCATTAGAAGATATGGCTATTAGCTGTCGTTATCATTGTGTCTGCCCTCCTGGAACACAACGCAAATGCACTGATCGTAGAGATATACCTGGCAGTACAGCTTTTGTACCTTCGGTTGTAGGACTTATTATTGCTTCAGAAGTTATTAAGGATTTGACAGTTATCTAAAGGAAATTTATATACAGAAGTTTAATTTTATGATATAATATACAAAACTAAAGTTAGAGTTTAGAAATGTATAGGAGATGATAAAATGATAAATAGAACTATTAGAAAATATGTTGTAGATTCATTAGATTTATATCCAGTTGTCGTTATTACAGGTGCAAGACAAGTAGGTAAATCGACATTGGCAGCATCATTGGTAGAAGAGTTTCACTTTAATTATGTTTCATTAGATGATATAGATAATCGTAGAATGGCTTTAGAGGATCCTAAAATGTTTATTCAGTATTTTGGATATCCATTGATTATCGATGAAGCACAATATGCTCTAATACTCTTTGAAGTTATTGAATCTATATGTAATAATGCAAGAATTCATAACGAAAAATCTACTGGTCTTTTTATTATTACGGGTTCACAAATATTTCAGATGATGAAAGGTGTTAGTCAATCTTTAGCTGGTAGAGCGACTATTATCAATATGAGTCCTTTATCATCTAATGAAATAAGAGGAACCAATGATGAGCCATTTGTTGTGAATATGGATAAAATGAAGAAAAAATTTGAATATAGAGATGTTCATCAAATTTTTCAGGAAATACAAAGAGGTTATTTCCCTGAATTGTATAACAGACCAGGACATTCTGCTGAAAAATACTATTCAGATTATGTGACTACATATATTGATAGAGATATATCAGAAATAGTAAATGTTAAAGATAAACTAAAGTTTCATAATTTTATGCAAATCTTAGCAAGTCTAACAGCTCAACAAATCAATTATGCTTCTTTGTCTAAAGAAGTAGAAGTAAGTGCTGTAACCATTAAACAATGGTTATCTGTTTTACAAGCAAGTGGTATTATATTTTTGCTTCAACCTTATAATGAAACTTCTATTAAAAAGAGAGTTGTTAAATCTCCTAAAGTATATTTTGTAGATACAGGTTTGGCTTGTTATTTGGCAAAGCTGAAAGATTCTGAATCATTACTTGCAAGTAATTTTGCAGGTGCATTTATGGAAACATATGTTGTTAATGAAATTAGAAAGAGTTATCTTAATAATAACAAAGAATTTGATGCTTATTATTATCGTGATAATAATCAAAATGAGATTGATTTGATAATGATGGAAAATGCTCAACTTACTCTTGTTGAAATAAAGAAGGGTGTAAGTTTTGATTTGAAGGATGTATCAGCATTTCAATTATTGAAAAATAGTCAGTATAAAATTAAAGAATCATGTATTTTATGCAATACCGAAAAGAATTACCCATTAAGTTCAGATGTATTTGTTATGTCAGTTAATGTTATATAAAAACGAGATTTTACATCTCGTTTTCTTTATTATAATTCTCTAAAAAACTGTGTTTTTCTTTTCCTTTTCGATAGCCAACAATACAATCCAAATTGACATTATGCATACTTGTAAAAATATGCTGATCAACATCAGGATTATTGCGACGCATACGTTTGATTAATTCTTTTACTTCTTTGCGTTTAGAAGTTCCATCATCAATAATAGAACATCCTTCACTCATACGACATGCACAATTAATAAAAGTCAATTCATTGGCATCATGCCAATGAATAATACTGGCTTCCTTAACCATATACAAAGGTCTAATGAGCTCTAAACCTGGAAAATTATCACTATGTAATTTTGGCATCATAGTTTTTATTTCGGAACCATAAAACATCGATAATAATGTTGTTTCAATCACATCATCATAGTGGTGTCCTAATGCTATTTTATTGCAACCCAACTTTTGCGCATGTGCATATAAATAACCTCTACGCATTCTTGCACATAAATAACAAGGACTCTTGCCTTCAGATTTTTCAACTACATCAAAAATAGGACTTTCAAAGATTTCAATAGGTACATTCATGATTTTAGCATTATCTTTAATATAATCTAGATTATATTGATTATAACCTGGATCCATGACTACATATCTAGCTTCAAAATGAACTTGTCCATGTCTTTGTAGTTCCTGAATACATTTAGCCATTAAAAATGAATCTTTTCCACCACTAATACAAACCATAATTTTATCATTTTCATTAATAAGCTCATAATTCTGTAATGCCTTAATAAAAGGTTTCCATATTTGTTTACGATAAGTTTTTATAATACTTCTTTCTATTTCTCTATATTTTTCCATTTTTTAATTCCTTATATATTTGATCAAATGTTTGTGTAAATATTTTTAATTCATTTTTTGTTGTAAGATGAGATAAACTAATACGTAAAGATGATGATGCTAATTGCTTACTATGAGTTAAAGCATAGACGAGTTTAGATGGTGTGGCAGTTGGACAACATGAGGTCTTTGTTGATATATAGATTTGTTGTTCATTGAGTTTATCAGCAAATGTCATAGATGGGATACTTGGGATAGAGATGTTAATGATGTGGGGAACAGAGTATTTTGTATTGTTGATATGAATATCAGGATATTGTTTAAAGAAGTTGATAAGGTAATCATGATATTCTTTAACAATGTTATATCTTTCATTATAATTATTGACTGCAAGATCTAATGCTTTTTCCATAGCTGTGACATTGGCAAGTACAGGTGTACCGCTTCTAAATTCTGTTGTACTTTTGCCACCATCAATGATTGGAACTAAACCAACATTCTTATTCTTTATTAACGCACCACTACCATTAATACCATAAAACTTATGAGGTGTCATAGTCATCAAATCCACTTCACTAAAATCTATTTCTGTTTTTCCAATAGCTTGCGAAGCATCAGTGTGAAAATAACATGAATAATTTTTTAGTATTTTACCAATTTTTTCAATCGGTTGGCGAATACCCAATTCACTATCAACACTACATATACTAACCAATATTGTATCATCTCTAAGAAGATATTCTAATTCTTCTAAATCTACAATACCATCTTTATCAACAGGAACAATATCTACTTCATAACCTGATTGTTGTAACTTAGAAATAGGAACAGTAATAGAATTATGCTCAAAACTTCCAATAATAATATGTTTACCTCTACTTTTATATCTTTCAGCAATACCTCTAATAACTAAGTTATTAGATTCACTTGCTCCAGAAGTATAAATTATATCAGCATCTTCTTTATGTAATAATCGTAATATTTCTAAACTATTTTTATTGAGTAATTCATTAGCTTGCAACCCTAAGTCATGAAATGAGTTAGGATTCGCAAAATAATTATTTGTAGTATTGATATATGTATCTAATACCTCTTTATCAGTAGGACAATTGGCTGTATAATCCAAATAAATCATGAAGATAACCTCCTTTAAGACTAAGAAATATATTAATCATAAATATTAAAAATGTCAATAAAAAACCAAGACAGTATAATTGCCTTGGCTATTTCATTACTTGTGTGAATCAATCCAGGAATAGAGTTTAGCATAATTGATTTGTTTATTCATATCATCATAAAATTCATGATGACAATTTTTGATAAACTCTTTTTGTTTATCATTTAAGATAAAATCTCTTGATATTTTTTCAATAACCTTTTGTGAAGTAGGATACCAACGATATTTAAATGCATAGATTCGTTTGTTGACCTTTACACACATATAAGAGTTGTAATTCTGCATGACAATCGTGTAAGCTGTAATTTGTTTTTGTGACATACGTTTTCCTTCCTTTCTGGCAAACGACATCAATATTTATCTTTTGAATATATATAAAAAGGAGCTATCGATGCCGTAAGCTATTAATATTTGAGCATGCTAAAAATAGCATCTACATATTAATCACTTCAGCAAGGAAAGCTCCTTTGCATTTTATTGAAGTTGTTACAAGTATTCTAGCAAATATAAAACGATATGTCAAATATTTAAATCTCTCTAGTATATTCTTTTAACCACTCTTTTTCATCATCTGTTAAATATGGTGAAATCTTTTCATAAACATCTTTATGATAATTATTTAACCATTTCTTTTCCTGATATGTAAGAATATTAGTATCAATACCATCTAAATCAATCGGTACATAAGTTAAAGTTTCAAAATGCATAAATCGTCCATATTCATTTTCTACACCTTCTACAACTAATAACTCATTTTCGTGACGAATACCATATTCGCCTTCTAAATAAACACCTGGTTCATCGGTGACAACCATACCAGCTTCTAATGGTGTATTTTCTGTCGTTCTTACAACTGGACGAATACCATGAGGACCTTCATGAACATTAAGGAAATGCCCTACACCATGGCCTGTACCACATTGATAATCAATATTATCAGCCCATATTGGATATCTTGCTAGAATATCTAAACTTAAACCTGTAGCACCATATAAGAAATGAGCATTTTGCAGTGCTAAGAAACCTTGTAATACTTTGGTAAAATGATACTTTTGCTTATCAGTAACGCTACCTAATACAAATGTTCTAGTAATATCCGTTGTCCCATCTAGATATTGTCCACCACTATCAATCAATAATAATCCATCATGAATATTAGAATAATCTTCTTTTGTCGCATGATAATGCATTAAAGCAGCATTTTCTTGATAAGCACAAATGGTGGTAAAACTTGGTTCTACAAATAACTCCTGTTGAGCTCTAAAAGCTAATAACTTATCAGATACTGATATTTCATCCATATCTATTTTTCCATAGTTATTCTTTAACCAATACATAAATTTCGTCACAGCGACACCATCTTTGATATGCGCATTCTTGGTATTTTTTATTTCTACATCATTTTTGATAGCTTTAAAAGCTTGGGATGGATTTGTACCATCAACAATTTCACATTGTATTTGATTAACCAATTCATAGTTGACATTATTTGTACTTAATAGCACTCTTCCTTTTAAAGAAGCAGCATCCTGATAAATATCTAAATAATCTTTCATTAAGATATTCTCTTGTTGATAAGCTTTTACTAAATCTAAATCATATGTCCCTTGTTGCAAGTATAAATAAGATTTATCCAATGTAATTAATGCAAAAGCTAAAGCAGCAGGAGAACAAGGTATATCATTACCTCTTAAGTTAAATGTCCAGGCAATATCATCTAGAGTTGTAATAATATGAGATTGACAATCATTCTCTTTCATATATTCACGAATGATTTCAATCTTTTCTGCTTCACTCATACCATGATATTGAATGTCATAGATATAAGCTTTTTCATGTGAACGTTCTGGTCTATCTTTCCAAAAATCTTTAACCAAATCAATACATTCAATTTCATAATCAACATCCAATACATCATCTAATTCCTCAACAAACTGATAAGTCATCGTTTGTCCATCAAAACCAATCACATCACCATCACTTACATGTTCACTTAAGAATTCTAAAATAGTAGGTACACCTTTTTGACGCATCTTCATTAAAGTAATACCATCTTCTAATTGCTTGGCAGCTTGAATAAAATAACGTCCATCTGTCCATAAATAGGCATTATCAGGTGTTACTAATAATGTACCTGCACTGCCATCAAAACCACTTAAATAAGCACGTACCTGATAATAATCTCCAACCATTTCTGATTGATGATCATCATCGGTAGGAACTATATAATAATCAATTTGTTTTTCTTTTAATATTTTTTGAAAATCCTTTATCATTTTTATCACCATGTTTATTTTACATAATTTATTCTTAAAATACAATGAAATGAGAATATAATTGTTCATTGATAAAATAAATACTATTTGATATAATCGTGTCAGATTGGAGGTATATCATGGAAAGAAATTATCCTAGAATTATTATTTCTAAAGAAGGAGAAAAATGGTTGGATAAAGGCCAAATGTGGCTTTATAATAATAATGTAATAAAAATACATGATTCTATAGAAAATGGTGAAATCGTTGATATATATACCAAGAAAGGAAGATATATGGGGACTGGATTTTTATCCAGAATTTCTCATATTAATGTACGTATATTATCTAAGAATAAAAAAGAATTGATTGATAGATTTTTCTTTAAAAGAAGAATACAAGAAGCTTATGATTATCGTAAAACATTAGATATTAATAATATTTCTAATTGTCGTTTAGTATTTGGTGAAGCTGATCGATTACCTGGATTAACAGTTGATCGCTATAATGATATATTAGTAACGCAAATAAGTTCTTTTGGTTTGGATAAACATAAAGATATGATTTATGAATTATTGATAGAGGTATTACAAGAAGATAATCAGGAAATTCATGGTATCTATGAAAGAAATGATATTCAAGTAAGAACTAAAGAAGGTTTAGAGTTATATAAAGGATTTTGGAAAGATACGCATTTACCTACTCAAACAATCATTAATGAAAACGATATTTTACTTCATGTTGATTTTGAAAATGGTCAAAAAACAGGTTATTTTTTAGATCAAAAAGCTAATAGATACTTACTTAGAAAAATGGCCCATGGTAAGAAAGTATTAGATTGTTTTAGTCATACAGGTGGATTTGCTTTAAATGCTGCTAAAGGTGGAGCTAAAGAAGTAGTAGCTGTAGATGTCTCGCAAACGGCTTTAGATCAAGGCTATGAAAATGCCAAACTTAATCATTTAGAAGATAAGATAACCTTTGCAAAGGCAGATGTGTTTGATTATTTGGATACATTAAATGTGGGGGATTTTGATATTATTGTGCTTGATCCACCAGCTTTTACTAAGTCTAGAAAGACGATTCAAAGTGCATATTTTGGATATAAGAAAATAAACAAGAAGGCTATGGAATTATTAAACAATGGTGGCTATTTAGTAACATGTAGCTGTTCACGTTTTATGGAAGTGGATAATTTTGAAAAGATGTTGAAAGAATCGGCTCAAGAAGCAGGTGTTATATTAAAACAAGTTTCGATGACACAACAAAATGTTGATCATCCAATATTATGGACTATGGAAGAAACATCTTATTTAAAATTTTATATTATGCAGATTATAAAGGAGTAAATTATGGATAAACAGTGGAGTTTAAAAGAATTATATGAGAGTTTTGAAAATCAAAAGTTTTTGAATGATATTCAATGTATTCAAACTACATTGAATAGTATGAAAGATATTCCTGATAGTGATATCAATGAAGAAAATCTTAAACAATACTTAGAAACAGAAAATGAATTAGATGATTTGGTAGGTAAAGTCTATGCTTTTATTTCTCTAACAATGAATGCCAATACACAAGATCAAAATGCTATTAAATATGCATCAGTGATTGAAAATATGTTAGCTTCATTTGCTGCAACAAGCTCTAAAATTCAAAAATGGCTAGGAAAATTTGACTTAAATACTATCAAAGATCCTTATATCTTGGAACATATGTATTTCTTACAGGAAACACAAAAGAATAATACTCACTTATTAGATGATGAAAGTGAAGAAGTATTAGCTAAAATGAAAACAACAGGATCTTCAGCTTGGCTTAAATATAAAGATCAATTAATTTCTTCCATGAAAGTCAATATTGATGATAAATCATATCCATTAACTGAAGTTCTTAATATGGCTTATGATAAAGATGTTAATGTAAGAAAGAAAGCATACGAGGCTGAGGTTAATAGCTATGGTCCAGTAGAACAAGGCGTTGCCAGTAGCCTCAATGCCATTAAAGGCGAAGCTATTACTGTCGCAAGTTTAAGAGGTTATGATTCCGTTCTTGCTAGAACATTAGAGGATTCTAGGATGTCTCAAAAGACATTAGATGTTTTATTAAAAACAATGCAAAAAGCATTACCTTTGTTTGAAAGATTTTGTTTATTAAAAGCAGAAGCTTTAGGATATCAAAATGGCTTACCTTGGTATGATTTATATGCACCTTTAGGTAAAAGTGATAAAGAGTATCCTTATGAAGAAGGATGTCAATATGTCATTAAACAATTTTCTACTTTCTCTACTCACTTAGGTGAATTTGCTAAAAAGGCTATTGAAAATGAATGGTTAGATGTTTATCCTAGAGAGGGTAAAGTAGGTGGAGCTTTCTGTCACAATCTTCACTGTATTGGTGAAAGTCGTTTCTTATTGAATTATGGTAATCAATTTAGTGATGTGGTGACAATGGCTCATGAATTAGGACATGGGTTCCATGGTGAATGTCTCAATAATGAGTATGCTATTAACTCTGATTATCCAATGCCAATCGCTGAAACAGCCTCAACTTTTTGTGAAACCATTGTGAAAAAAGCTGCTTTAAAAGAAGTTGATGATCAAGAAAAACTCAATATTCTAGAAACGGAATTAACAGATTGTGCCCAAGTTATTGTTGATATTTATTCACGTTTCTTATTTGAAAGTCGTTTTATTGAACAAAGAAAGAACGGACCACTATCAGTAGATGAAATCAAAGAACTCATGATTCAAGCACAAAAAGAAGCTTATGGAAATGGTTTAGATCATAACTATCTTCATCCTTATATGTGGACTTGGAAACCTCATTACTATGAAGCTGATTATGCTTTCTATAATTTCCCATATGCTTTTGGTTTATTGCTAGCTAAAGGATTATATGGTTTATATCAAAAACAAGGTCCTAGCTTCGCAGAGACTTATGAAAAATTCTTATCATTAACTGGTAAAAATGATTTGGTTGATGTCGGTAAGAGTGTAGGCATCGATTTAGAAGATGAAGCTTTCTGGCAAAACTCTATTGATATGATTAAAGAAGATATTGATTTATTTGAAAGATTACTAAAGAAATAGACATTGCTTAAACAATGTCTTTTTTAAATTCTGATTATAAATGATACAATCTCTTAGAGGTGTTATTATGAATGATAAGAAACTTAATATGATTTATAAAGTATGTTGTGTTATATACATTATATTTCTTATTTATGCATTATATAGAAATTGGATGGGAAAGTATTTTTTTGTAACAATTAGTTCTTGTTATTTGCCTTTTATGGCTCCACTAGTAGTACGTATTTTAAAAGTTAAACTACCCATTGAATTTTATATTGTCAATATTGTATTTGTTTTTATGGCAAGTTTATGGGGTAGTTGCTTAGGTGGCTATCAGATTCCTTATTTTGATAAGGTTGTACATACGTTTTGTGGTGTTATATTTGCCGAATTGTTTTATTTGCTGTATAAGTATTATCTTAGAGATGATAAGCGAAAGAGTTTGATGTTTATATTTATTAATGGTCTTAATATGGCAACTGCTATGTTATGGGAGTTTTATGAATTCTTAATGTTGTATTTCTTTCAATATGATGCAATAAGAAATAGTACAGGTGTTTATGATACGATTACCGATATGATGGTGGCAACTATTGGTGGTTTATTATTGAGTTTATATTTGATTCATTATGATCAGGATAAGAAAAATCATTTCTTTGTAAGTTTAGAAAGAAAAACATACTTGATGAATAAAAAGAATTCAGTTGACTGAATTCTTTTATGTTATATGATAACTATTCATTGTATGATAATCTATTGTTATATCTTGATCAAAGGTTATATTAGTATCTTCAGGATTATCATAAACTCTTGTAGTGAAGATTTCTTCACCATGATTGATAAATATTTCTAATGAAGAGGTATCAGAATAAATATCGATTTCATCAATATGATTGATTTTAATATGTCGATCTTTTCGACCGTAGCCGGATTCACCTAATGATAATGTAAGAATTATACCATCATAAGTAAGTATCACATCTTTTCTAAGTTTTATATGAAATAAGGAAGGAGTTAAAAAATGTATATGACAAACATGATTATTATAATGATAGGGTTGATTCTTACTTAATTGGATATGTTCAATAGGATTCATTAACTGTTGAGTTTCAGCTATTGGAAATTGATAAATATGATTATTTTTGATAGATAGTACTCTTGGAAGTGTTAGGGCATGTTGCCAATAAAATTCTACTGTAGGATTGATATAATCTGTATCAGGTAATCCCATCCAACCTATTAATATTCTTCTACCATTTTCATCTTCAAACGTTTGTGGAGCATAGAAATCAAAGCCATGATCTAATTCATGAAAATTACTAAAACCATTATCATAAAAGAAATAACCATTTTGATAGACATTTTCATACTTATAGCCATCTTGATTCACACCTTGTGGACAAGTAATTAAGACAATATGATTATCTAATTCAAATAAATCTGGACATTCCCACATATAACCAAATTTTTGTGGTGTTGTAAGAGTTTTATCATATATCCAATGTTTTAAATCATTTGATTGATATAACATGATACATCCAACACTATCTTTTGTACGAGCCCCTAAAACTAAATAATATTGATTATCTTTTTTTATTATTTTTGGATCTCTTACATGACAACTCATATTATCAGGATAATCTTCATTTTTTAATAAACATTCTTTATTAGAAAAATGGAAACCATCGTCAGAATAAAAATAATTCACATAATGACCTCTACCCTCATTAATATAATCATAATGACCTTCAAACTTAATATTACCTGTATAGAAGAAATGGATACGATTATGATCAATAAAAGCACTACCAGAATAAGCACCGTCTTTATCTATGTCACTATCAGGTACTATAGGAATATCTTCTTGTTTAAAGGTTATAAAATCTTTTGTTGAATAATGTCCCCAACCCTTATGTGCACCATAAGGGCTTAGTGGAGAATATTGATAAAAGATATGATAGATGCCATGGAATTGACACAGTCCGTTAGGATCATTAAGCCAACCAACAGGAGGCATTAAATGATATTTAAGTCGCCATGAATCGCTATTAACTATATTTTTATATTTCAATTCATATGATTTGAATTTTTCTTTCATTACTTCACCTTCATTATTTGATCTTCATAATTTATTATTTCATTCCCTATTATATCAAATTCTTTTTGATTTGTAATAAGAACAGGTGTTTCAGTTGATAATCCTTCTTTTTTAATCATATCTAAATCTATTTGTATTAGTGGTTGACCAACTGTAACAGTTTGATTATTTTCAACCAATAATTTAAATGGCTTACCCTCTAAATTAACTGTATCTAAACCAATATGAATAAGTATTTCAACACCATCATCGCTCATTAAGCCGATAGCATGATTTGTTGGAAATACCATTGTTATTTGACCATTGACAGGTGATTTTAATAAGCTATCATTTGGCACAATAACAACACCATCACCCATAGCTTTTTTGGCAAACATAGGATCGCTACAAGCACTAATAGGTTTCATTTTGCCTTTTAAAGGTGCATAGATAACATTGTGTTCAACGTTTTTTGTTGTTAAGGCAAATTTTTTATTTTCTTCAGGAGTGATGAATCTTTTAAATAGTATAACTGTAACAATGAAGGCTACTGCAATTGAAATACCCATACCAATAAAGTAATTTCCCCAACTTTGTGGTGCAATAGATATAAAACCTGGAAGCCCTGCTGTACCTAATGCAACGGCTAAAGTATTAGTGGCTGCAATATAAGCACTACCACAAGCTGAACCAATCATTGCAGCATAGAAAGGATAACGTAATTTTAATGTAACACCAAACATTGCTGGTTCAGTAATACCTAAGAAAGCTGAAATACCAGAAGCTGAGCAAATAGATTTGATTTTCTTATCTTTTGTACAAACAAGTACAGCCATAACCGCTGCCCCTTGAGCAACATTATTCATTGCAGCAGTAGGGAAGATAAATGATCCACCTGTTGTTTCAGCAGCTGCAATTAATTGCGTTTCTATCGCAATGAAACTATGATGCATACCTGTTAAACATATTGGTGCATAAAACAACCCAAAGAGTGCACCACCGATAAATCCTAAAGAACTATAAACCCATGTAATACCAGTTGCTAGTAAATCACCAGCAGTTCTTAAAATAGACCCTACTAAGATAAATGTTAGAAAACCAGTCACTAATATAGATAAAAGAGGTGTTGATAAATTATCTAACCATGTAGGCGTTACTTTATGTAATCTTTTTTCAATATTGGCAAGAATCCATGAAACAGCAAGTACTGGTAGAACTGTTCCCTGATAACCAACAGCTTCAACAGTCAATCCTAATACATTCCAAACTGGTATTTCTACACCAGTTCCTCTAGAATAAGCGCTTAATAAATCTGGATGTACCATAATCATACCCATGGCTGCTCCTAAATAAGGATTACCACCAAACTTTTTAGTAGCACTAAAACCAATAAGGACAGGTAGGAATGTAAATGCTGCATTTGAAAAAATATTAATCATAGATGCAATATCAGTAAATTGTGGATATAAATCAATAACTGATTTATCAGCTACAAATAAACCTTGTGCAGTTAATACATTATAGATACCCATCGATAGACCACCTGCAACTATCGCAGGAATAATAGGTACAAATATATCACTTAATAATTTAACAGCTCGTTGAATAATAGAGCCTTCTTCTTCGGTAATTTCAACGACTTCATTTTCATCTAAACCAAGAATCTTTTTAACTTCATCACAAACCAAATTCACTAAACCAGATCCCAAAATGATTTGATATTGGTTACCAGATTTAAATACACCTTTAACCTCAGGAATATCTGTTAAATTTTCTTCGTTCACTAAATCATAATTTTTTAAAGTTAAGCGTAATCTTGTGGCACAACGCATAGCACTTGTAATGTTGCTTTCACCACCAACATTTTTAATAATGTCTTTTGCAATCTTATTGTAATCCATACCTTTTTGCCTCCTTATTATTTATAATATGGTATCGGTTCCACATCTATAATATATCATTTCATAAGTGACTTGTCAATACTTTTATGGAACCAATTCCATATTTTTGTTAAAAAAAGTATTAAGATATCTTCTTAACACTTTCACCTTCCATAAATATATATGAAACAACTTGCTTTTTTTCTATTTCTTCACCATTAATAAGTTTTAATAAAGACTCACCTGCAAAATATCCTGCATCCTCATTATCATATCTAATAGTTGTAATACTAGGAGAAACCAACTGCGAATATTCATAACCACCAAAACCAATCAATGATATATCATCAGGAATGTTCAAACCTCTATCTTTAATCTCTTTATAGCAAGCTAAAGCTATATTATCCGTTGCACATATAATTAATGTAGGTATTTTATCATTTAAATATTTTGAAATAATTCTTCCAGAAGTTTCAAAAGTAAAATCAGTTTCCAAATATTGAATATTATCAACACCTGATGCCTTCAATCCATCGATAACCCCATTCTTACGTATTATACCAACAGCTTCATCCTTAGGATTAACCCCCATATAAACAATATCCTTATGTCCCATTTTAGCTGCGTAACATCCTACATCATAACCTGCTTGATAATCATTATATATAATTGAATATCCATTTTTATATTCTTGTCCTACAAAAATAATAGGAATATCTAACTTAGAAACCATATCTTCATGAGCTTTTGTAATATCAGTTGCAAGTAATACAATACCATCTACATTTAATTTCCATAAATTTTCAATAGATTTTATTTCTCTTAATTCATTATGATTGGTATTAATAATGAGTGGTGTATAATCATAGTGTCTAACATATTCATCTAACATCATAATCATTCTCGCTGAAGTTGTTGAGTCCATAGTAGGTGTAATAATCCCCATAACCATTGTTTGTTTTGCTTTCATTAATTGTGCCACTTGATTTGGTTCATAATGTGTTTCTTCCACGACTTTTCTAATTTTTTCTCTAGTTTCATCTTTAACATAACCACCATTAAAATAACGAGAAACAGTTGTTTTACCCACACCTGCCATTTTTGCAATATCACCCATTGTTAGTTTATTTTTGCTCATATTATCACCTTGTTTTATTATAACAATCACCAAAAAGAAGTTAAAGTATAAACTCAATAATTTTTAATTTGTATTTCTATATAATTGGTTTGTTTTATGGTATAATTCTCTTGAGGTGAGACATATGAAGAAGGATATACCAATTGGAATCTCGAATTATAGAACATTAAAAGAACGAAAACTATATCACGTTGATAAAACTTTGATGATTAAAGAATTTTTAGATGATCGAGGTACTTGGATAACCTTAATAACAAGACCTAGACGATTTGGTAAAACATTAAATATGTCTATGATGGCAGAGTTTTTTGATATCACTAAAGATTCAAAGAATATATTTCATGATACTAAAATCATGAAAACTGAATATGCGAACAATATCAATCAATACCCTACTATTTTCTTATCATTCGCTAATGCAAAAGGAACTAAACAAAATACAATCAATAGTATAAAAGATAGTATAAAAGAAGCATATGATAAATATGATTATATCTTTCATAACATGACACAACGTGAAGAAAAAGATGTTATTAAATTAAATAGAGCATTAGATAACGAAAATCCTACTCTTGATGGTATCGAAAAATCCATATTATTTTTAATGAATATGCTTTATAAATATTATGGCAAAAAAGTTATGCTATTTATTGATGAATATGATACTCCTTTCATTGAAGCTCATGTTAAAGGGTATTATGATGATATAAAAGAACAGCTTGCTTCCTTGCTTCATAATGCTCTAAAAGATGCTGATCCTTTAGAATATGCTGTATTGACAGGTATTCAAAGAGTCGCTAATGAAAATATTTTTAGTGATCTTAATAATTTAGCTATATACACAGTAGCAGATAATCAATATTCACAATACTTTGGTTTCACTGAAAATGAAACAAGACAATTATTAGATGATTATCATTTAGAGTTTAATCAAGAGGTTAAAGATATGTATGATGGCTATCATATTGGTAATACAGATGTTTATAATCCATGGTCAATCCTTAATTATGCATCTTATCAAAAATTAAGACCGTATTGGGTTAATACAAGTTCAAATGTTATGATAAAGAATGCGATGCAAAAAGCCGATATATTTTTTAAAGATGATTTTGAATTGTTACTTGAACAAGGTTACCTTGATACCACAGTGACCTTAGGAACAAGCTTTTATGAAGAATTTGATACTTCTACATTATGGGGACTATTTGTCAATGCTGGTTATCTAACAATTATAGATGAAATGGAATATGATAAGTTTCGAGTAAAAATACCTAATAATGAAATTGTGAAGGAATTTAAAAATTTGGTGGCAGGATATTTTGATGTTTCTGAAAAGTTATTGGATAGAGTATCTAAGGGATTATTAACTGAAAATCAAAAATTATTTTTCTAGGCTTTTGAACAAATTCTACTTATTCCTTCATACTATGATTATACAAGTGAAAATAGTTATCATATGTTGTTTTTATCATTGTGTATTTATATGCAAGCTACTCATAAAGCTTTATCAAATCGAGAATCTGGAGATGGCAGATCTGATATTATATTAAAATCAAAATCTCCAAGATATCCATCTTATGTTATTGAATTTAAATATGATAAAGAGAGTGAAAATGTAGAACGTTTAGCTCAAATTGCACTCAATCAAATTGATAGAGAACGATATGGTATTGAATTAACAGGTCGTATTATTCATATTGGTTTAGGTGTCCATGGTAAAAAAGCTGGTATGCAATGGGTTGTTGTAGATTAGTACAGAGACATTAATTTGTCTCTTTTTGTAAGCTTAAAGATATATATTGTAAAAAAATTCAGCAAATAATAATTAGCTAGTTGTATTATTTGTGACATTATGATTAAAATACACTTAAAATCAATGGAGTTTGCTAAGTATACTTAGCAAACTCCCTCTTTTATATGACTTTAAATGGATTCTCTTTATGATTAATCATATTGATAATAGATATAATAGAATTTTCTACCATATCATAAACCGAATGATCACTATAAAAAGCAACATGAGGTGTTAATAAAACATTGGACATATTTCTTAATGTATTTAAATCATCATGAGGAATGGTTTTATTAGTAAAATCACGATAATATATTCTTGATTCATTTTCAATGACATCTAAAGCTGCGTAAGCAGGATGATTTTGTAAGAAGGGGATAAGATCTTTGGAATTGATTAAGGCACCTCTAGCAGTATTAATAATAATGACATGATCTTTCATTTGGTTAAAACTATCGTTGTTTAATAAATGATAGGTATCATCATTTAGTGGTGTATGTAATGTTATAATATCGGATTTTTGATAGAGTTCATTAAGTGTTACATAGTTGATATTATCTTTATGATTAATATCATAAGCTATAACATTGGCTTTAAAACCATTGAGTAAATCAATTACAACACTACCAATATTGCCTGTACCAATTACACCAACCGTTAAATCATTAAGCTCTTTTCCTCTTATTCCTTGTAGTGAAAAATTTTGCTTATCATATCTATACATGATACTTTGCATCTTTCTTAAACTCATAAGTATCATCATAATCGTATATTCGGCCACACTATAAGGCGAATAAGTTACATGGGAAACATGAATATCATATTTTTGACAAGCATTTAAATCAATATGATCATAACCAATCGTTCTCGTAGATATATAATGAATATCATATTCATGTAATATTTGAATCATTTCCTCATTAACAGGCGTAGTAACAATACTAATGGCGTCAGCATCTTTACAATATTTTATATTTCTATTGTTAAAAGCATAAGGACATATTTCAATGTCTACATTATATTTCTTTGCACAATCATATACAAAATTTATTTCATCTTCTCTCACACTAAAGAAAACAATCTTCATTTTTATCAACTCCTATAAAAAGTATAGTTTAAATCTGATAAAAAATCTAGTATAATACCTTTATTGAGGTGAGGGATTTGAATAGTAATATTGATATTTTCAGACAATGGGTTTATTATCAAATTATTAGTGATGATAGATTAAAATTAGAAATTGATGATAATACTTATCATATATATTATAAAAATAAAGTAGGACATTTTACAATTTGGCCTAAAGGTATTATAGAAGAAAGCATCAAAGAGGGGGATGATGTAATATTTTATTTACACTATGAATTTCATGATTATAAGTATGCCAGTGATTTTTTTAAGCGTATGATTTTAGTTCTTACGAAGGAAGACCAAAAGATTCATGAAATACTGCTATGTTGTACTGGTGGTATGACAACAACTTTCTTTGCCCAAAAGATGAATCGTTATTGTGAATTGAATCATAGCCCTTATCATTTTAATGCAGCTGGTAGTTATCATTTGGATGATGTTTATCAGGGTAAGGAATTGATATTGATTGCACCACAATTACGACATCAATTGGTTGAATTGAAAGCTAAATATGCTCCTATACCAATAGAAAGTATAGAAGCATCAGTATTTGCAGCTTATGATTGTCCTGGTTTATTAGATCAAATAGAAACAATATTATAAGGAAGTGTTATAATGAAATATGCCCTTATTACAGGTGCTAGTTCAGGAATAGGTAAAGAATTTGCAAGATTATTATCGAATGATTATGCATTGATATTAGTAGCTAGAAGAGAAGAACGTTTAAAGGAATTAGCTAAGGAGCTAAATGTTGAATGTAAGATTATTAGTGCTGATTTATCTAAAAAAGAAGAATGTTATCGTTTGATGGATGAAGTGAAAGATTTAGATATTGAGGTTTTTATTAATAATGCAGGATTTGGGGATTGTGGTTATTTCTTAAAAACGGATTTAAATAAAGAATTAGATATGATAAGTGTTAATATTGAAGCTATGCATATATTAACGAAACTTTATTTACAAAAAGTAGAAAGAAAAAAAGCTTATTTGTTGAATGTTGCTTCATCGGCTGGTTTAATCTATGGTGGTCCTTATATGGCAACTTATTATGCCACAAAGTCTTATGTCACAAGCTTTACGCAAGGAATTGCCATGGAACTTAAAGAGAAATTATCACCAACTTATATTGGCTGTTTATGTCCTGGACCAGTCAGAACAGAGTTCAATAAGGTGGCTAACGTAAAATTTGCTATGCCTGGTATAAGTGCTAAGCGATGCGCCAAATATGCCCTTAAAATGATGAAATTAAGAAAAGTTGTGATTGTACCAACAATCACCATGAAACTAGTTATATTTTTAGAAAGATTTATACCTAGAAATATCTATCTAATGTGTGTATCCATACAACAAAGAAGAAAAATTCAATAAAGAGGTGTTTATATGAAAGAAATTGTTGTTGCTTCTTCAAATGAAGGAAAAATCAAAGAAATATGTAGTATGTTAAGTGATATAAGCATAGAAGTGAAATCATTAAAAGATATTGGACAAGATATAGAAATAGAAGAAACAGGTAAAACATTTAAGGAAAATGCCCTCATTAAAGCAAAAACTGTTTGTGATATCATACATAAACCAGTTTTAGCAGATGATTCGGGTTTGGAAGTCAAAGCCTTAGATGGTGCACCAGGAATCTATTCAGCCAGATTTTTAGGCCATGATACTAGTTATGATATTAAGAATCAATATATTATTGATGCAGTTAAAGATAAAGATAGAACAGCGCGCTTTGTTTGTGCAATGGCTTTATGTATTCCTGATGAAGAACCTATTATTATTGAAGAATACTTTAATGGTGAAATCAATGATTGTATTGAAGGTGAAAATGGTTTTGGTTATGATCCAATCTTTTATGTACCAGAATTAGGTCAAACATCAGCGCAAATTTCACCTGATAAAAAGAATCAAATATCTCATCGAGGTAAAGCATTGCGTAAGCTTTACAACATTTTAAAGGAGCGTTTATCATGAATCATATTGTTTTAGTTCATCCTGCGATTCCTCAAAACACAGGAAATATTATGCGTACATGTGTAGCTACCCGTTCAAAACTACATATTATTAAACCTATGGGATTTTCATTAGATGATAAACACATGAAACGTGCAGGATTAGATTATATCAAAGATTTAGAGATGCAAATATATGAAGATTGGGAAGAATTTGTTTCATTAAATCAAGGTGACTATCATTTCTTTACGCGCTATTCAAAGCTTTGTTATAGTGATCAAAATTATGTATCTGATAATGATCAATATATTATCTTTGGACATGAACATGATGGTATTCCACATGATATCTTAAAAGATCATTTAGATCAATGTGTGAGAATACCAATGGATCCTCATGCTAGAAGTTTGAATTTATCTAATTGTGTAGCTATAGGTATCTATGAAGTATTACGTCAACAAAATTATCCTAAATTATCGAAAGTCGAGGTGCAAAAAGGTGAAGACTTTCTTTACAAATAATCGTTTAAGAGATATTGTTTTAGCTTTACTTTTAACCGTATTTTTAATCTGTTTTGCAGTCACTTTTACAGTGTTTTTTAAACCGTTATATTATTTTGATATTGATTATTTACATATTGATCAATTAGTTGGTATGAGCAAGGAAACATTGAAAGCAAATTATGATAGTCTCATAGCTTATCAAAGTATTTTTTATCAAGGGGAACTTATTCTTAATGATTTTGTCATGTCAGAAACTGGACGTATTCATTTTGAAGAAGTTAAACGCATATTTGAAGTAGTGCAAGTATTGATGGTTGTGAGTGGTGTGGCATCAGGTGTTATGATTTATCAAAATGCTAAACAAAAAGAATATCGTTATCTTAAAATAACACCGATATTCTCTATTGGTATACCTGCTATTCTAGGTTTTTTAGCAGCTTTGGATTTTGATAGAGCGTTTGTTATTTTTCATCAAATTTTCTTTAATAATAATTATTGGATATTTGATGCTACAACTGATCCTATTATTGAAGCTTTACCAGAAACATTCTTTATGCATTGTTTTATGATGATCATTGCTATAGTGATTATTTTAAGTATTATTCTATATCTACTATATCGTCATTTCCAAAAGACAATATTAAAAAGTTCAGATTCAATCTGAACTTTTTTAAATAACTTCATAAGCAAATAAAAGATATATCACAAGACAAACAATCACAAAGAAAAATCCAATCATCAAATCTCTAGTCATACCTGATCTTGTTGCATTTCTTTCTTCAATCGTCATAGATGTCTTTGGGTTGTTAGGATTATAAAAAACAGTAATATGTTTGATTTCTTTATCCTTTACTTTTTTTGTATATGTTTCACCTTTTTCTTCAAATGTTGCGATACCATCCTCTACATCACATTCCATTTCTTTAGAACAATGGGTAATTTCTTCTTTAAATGACATATATGTAAGACCACCCTTTAAAATGAATAAAACGCCTATAATAAAAGGTATTGCCATAATATAAAACTGTGTTGTACTCATAAAAACCTCCTTGTAATATATTTATTATAAAACGAATTGATATAAAATCAATCATTAAATAATATTTCTTTTCCTTAATTCATCCTCTAATACAACATCTAAACCTAAATGAATACCATCAACTCCACAAGTATGAGCAATAGCTATATTACCAGCCATATCATCAATGAATAAACATTCAGATGCTTTTAAATTATATCTATCTAATAATAATTCAAAAATCTTATAATTTGGTTTCATCATATGCTCAAAACCTGATATCACTTCTCCATCAAATAAGTTAAAGAAATCATATTTATCAAACATAGTTTGAATCGCTTCATAGTGAAAATTAGATAATAAATATAACTTATATCCTTTTTCTTTAAGCTTATATACTATATCAACATTTTCTTTAATAGGTGTTAACATATTTGTCCATGTTTTTAAAACAAAAGTAATTTCATTTGTATAATGAGGATATCTTTGACATAATACTTCAATAACATCATCTATCATGAGATTTCCTAAATCTAATAGTTCCCATTCATCACTAGAAAAAATAATCATCATTAAATCTTCTTTAGTTTGTTTATCATAATATTTATCTAGATAGGCATCTGGTTGAAAGTTCAATAAAACATTACCAATATCAAAAATAATATTCTTCATAATTTTTTCTCCGTTCATTTTTACTTCACATAAGGAAGTCATTATGTTAGTATATATTCTATCACGGAGGTAGAAATGATGAAAGCATTTTACGAAAAATATAAACATGGAATGTATGTTGTCTATTATATGATTTTTTATTTATGTTTCTTTTTTATACTAGAATCGTTTGTCTCTACTGATAATGTTGTTATGACAAGTACATGGGTTGATGATTGTATTCCTTTTAATGAATATTTTGTAATCCCTTATGTTTTATGGTTTGTATTTTTATTTTGCGGTTTTTGTTATGTTATATTCTTTGATACAAGTGGCTTTAAACGTACATGCTTTTATTTGTTTACAGGCATGACAACATGTTTAATTATTTATGTTATTTATCCTACAGCTCAAGATTTAAGACCAGTACTTACTGATGATAACATCTTTCAACAACTTGTTAGTTTTATTTATTCGGTAGATACTTCAACGAATGTATGTCCAAGTATTCATGTATATAATGCGGTTATGCTTGCATTATCACTTATTAAATGTGATAGTTTAAAAAACAAAAAAGGTATATCTATATTCCTTATTATTTTAGCATTTATGATTTGCTTATCAACAGTCATGATTAAACAACATGCTTTCCTAGATATTGTCTTTGCTTTAATATTATGTGTCATTATTTATGCGATAGGTAAATGGAAGTTTGATTTTTGAGTCTTCGGACTCTTTTTTTAAATTGAGATTGTTATGGTTGAAATGACATGATATTTTTTGATAAACTTTAATATAGAGGTGGGAGAATGGAACTGGTATCATTAGTAAATCAAAATTATGATAAGTTAAATGAAAATGATAAATTAGTGGTTAAACAAATATTGATTTTTCAAAGAGAATATGCCAATTATTCATGCGAAAAAATGGCTAATGAATGTCATATCTCTAGAGCAACTTTGCTTAGAATATGTCGAAAAATAGGATTGAATTCATTTTCTGAACTTAAATACTTACTTAATAATAACCAACTTGAATTAAAAAATAACAATAATGACTTTCATGAGGTTTGCGATGATTATCGTTTGTTGATCAATGATTTAAAAAAATTATCTTTTAATTCTATATGTGAACTTTTATATCATGCGGATGTGATTTATATATATGGAACGGGAAATGAACAAAAGAGCTTGGCTCAAGAATTCAAAAGAATATTTCTTTCACTTAAAAAATGTGTTGTAGATTTGTTTGACAAAGGAGAAGTTGAATTTATGAAAGATACATTTAAAAATAATGATGTATTTATCATTATTTCTCTATCAGGTGAAACTAAAGAAGGTATTGAAATTGTTAAACTTATTCATAACTATGTTCATACAATTTCTTTGACGAGACTGGATAGTAATACCATTTCATCACTTTGTGAAAATAATTTATATGTATCAACACAGAAGTTAGAAACATTACAAGTGACATCATATGAAGTTGTGGGAGCATTTTATGCATTATTAGACTTACTTTATGTAAATTATATAAATTATAGAAGGAGTAAGTATGAAAATTGATGAACTTTTAAATAAATATTATGATACTTTTACATCTAATGACAAATATATATGTGAATGTATACTTAATCATCAAAATGATTGTGTTCACTTATCTATAGATGAATTTGCTTATAAATATCATATTTCTACTAGTACACTTTCACGCTTTGCTCAAAAATTGCATTTACCTGGATATAGTGAATTAAGAGCAATGATACGTTTGAATGAATATGAACAAAATGACGAACACCAAAATGTTGATCAATTGATGAATTGCTATAATAAGGTTATAGACGATATAGACAAAAAAGATTGTTCAATGATGTTTGAAAGAATGTATGATGCACAGCGTATGATTCTTTTTGGTGAAGGTTATTTTCAAGGTAGAGTAGCTAAAGAAATGAAAAGGATATTTTTAGCAACTGGTAAAATTATTTATGATGCTTATGGTGATGATATGATACCATCACTTACTCATTTTATAAATGTCAATGATGTCGTCTTCTTTATTTCTTTAAATGGTGAATCATCAGCAATGATAGAATTTGCTAAAGAAATGAAAATGAAAGGTATCTATATGATTTCTATTACAAAGATGCAAAGCAATGCTTTAGCACGTCTATGCGATGAAAACTTATATATCCAATCTCTTAAATTAACTGTTGATAAACAATTAAATTATGATGTTACAACACAATATTTTATACTTCGTTAACTTGCCAAAAAAAGATAACTAGAATGCTTTAAAAGTGAAAAAAAGTTGA
>JAJQFG010000098.1 GCA_021201315.1 Erysipelotrichaceae bacterium | reverse complement strand
ACATAAAAGTTAAATTATGGGTGCTTATTTTGGCATATAGCTCCGAAATTCAAGATTCTAACTTGTTTTTTTAAACTGTCAACCGAAAATAAGAAATTAACATAATTTTACTATAAAAGGTACAACTTTCGTTGTACCTTATGCATTTCTAGATGCAATGATTTGTTTAACTACAAGTTCAGGAGCATATTCATAGCCTAAGAATTCCATATCAAAGAATCCCTGACCTTGAGTAATAGATCTTAAATCAACAGCGTAATTCATAACTTCAGCTTGAGGGGCTTCAGCAGTAATCTTTACTAAACCATCTTCTAAGATATCACTACCAATAACACGAGCACGTTTCTTATTAAAGTTACCCATGATATCACCAGTATATTCATCAGAAACATAAACATTCAATGTTACAAATGGTTCTAGTAAAGCAGGTTTAGCTTTAGGAATACCTTCTTTAAAGCAGAATATTGTAGCAGTCTTAAATGCCATTTCAGATGAGTCAACACTATGATAAGAACCATCAATTAAAGTAGCTTTAATACCTAAAGTAGGATATCCAGCTAAAACACCAGTCTTTGTAGCTTCAGCGAGTCCTTTTTCTACAGCAGGGAAATAAGACTTAGGAACTGATCCACCAAAGATCTTTTCTTCAAAAACAAATGGAACTGAATAATCATGTAATGGTTCAAAAGTAATTTCTACATCACCATATTGACCATGTCCACCAGATTGTTTCTTGTATTTATATCTTTGTGTATGACTACCTCTAATCGTTTCTCTATAAGGAATAATAATATCTTCTAAAGCAACATCAACCTTAAATCTTTCTTTCATCTTATTAACAACACTATCAATATGAATATCACCAATACCATATAAGCATTGTTGTTTTGTTTCACCATTATTTTCAAATCTTAATGTCTTATCTTCTTCTAATAACTTATAAATAGCATTTGTAATCTTTTCTTCATTAGATTTACCTACTGGTTTAACACATTTACCATAATAAGGTGTAGAGAATTCAATAGGATCAAATGTAATACGATAATCAGGGGTACATAAAGTATCATTTGTTTGTGTATAAGTTAATTTAGATAAAGCACCAATATCTCCAGCATGTAATTGGTCAACTTCAATAAGATCTTTACCTCTCATAACATAAAGCTTATTCACTTTTTCATTTTCTTTTTTATCCATATTATATAAAGTCATACCAGTATAAATTGTTCCAGTACAAACCTTAAACAAAGAAATTCTTCCAACAAATGGATCAGCAATTGTCTTAAATACAAATAATGATGGTGGTAATGATTCATCAAAACCAATAATATCATCTTCACCAGTATCTTCATTATGAACTTCTATAGAATTCACAGTATCACCAGCAGCACTAAAGAATGAAACCATAGAATTTAATATTATTTGAATACCAATTTGATTTGTTCCACAAATAACAGGAATCAATTGACGATTCATAACACCTTGACGCAACGCCCAAGAAATTTCTTCTTTAGTAAATGGTTCTTCCATAATATACTTCTCTAATAATTCATCACTAGCATTTGCGACAGCTTCATCAATCATATCCTTAACTGGTTGGATTTCATCCATCATATTATCTGGAATAGGACAAGGTACAGTTTGATCACCATCAAAATATCTACCTTCCATCTTTGCTACATTCACATAACCAACCATTTTACCATTTTCCATAATTGGTACTTGAATAGGGGCAATTGCATTGCCATAAGCCTCTTTTAATTCTTCTAATTTAACTTCATAATTCGCATTAGGATAATCAAGATCACTAACATAAATAATTTTTGCTTTATCATGAGCTTTATGCATAGCTTGTCTTGTACCTACAGTAATACCTTCAGTAGCAGGTACAACAATTAATGCACTTTCAGCTACCTTTAATGCAGCCTCTACTTCACCTGTAAAGTCAAATGATCCAGGAGTATCTAAGATATTAATCTTACATTCCTGCCATTCCATAGGAATAACAGTTAATCCCACAGATGATTGTCTCTTGATTTCTTCAGCAGAATAATCACTAATTGTGTTTCCGTCTTGGATCTTTCCAATACGATTTGTAATACCAGCACGATAAGCCATCGCTTCAATCACACTGGTCTTGCCACTCCCTGAGTGACCTAACACAGCAACATTTCCTATAACGTTAGAATGATAAGTTCTCATTGTAAATCACGCTCCTTGTTGAATAAGATACTTATAAAACTATTTTAACACATATTTTATTTCTTTGGAAACGTTTCCATAATAATTGTCGTGATTTTTTTTATGAAACGTGTTATGATGTGTCAGGAGGGCTAAGCAATGGAGGTCGCATTAATATTAATTTTATTTTTATCCAATGCATTTGGGTTGGATTGTTTATACAATCGTCGATATAAGACAACAGGAGCATTACTGATATTAAATATGTGTTTAACTGTCGCATTAGCATATCAGTTTGGACAGATGCAAAATATTATGTATGTTTTATTAGCTGCTGTGGGTATTATTGTTGTTGTACTTATTGTTAGATATATATTATTAAAGAAGAAAAAAGAAGGAAATATTATAGATACAGAATATATTGAAGAAAAGGAAGATGATGTATGAAATTTGAAATTGAGATAGAAAATGGACATATCATGAAAGGTGAATTATATCCAAACATTGCACCTATTACAGTAAATAATTTTGTGAATCTGATTAATGAACATTTTTATGATGGTTTAATCTTTCATAGAGTTATTCCTGGATTTATGATTCAAGGTGGAGGTTATGATAGAAATCATTATGAAAAGAAATGTCCATCTATTAAAGGTGAATTTGCGAGTAATGGTATTACAAATGATTTAAAACATACTAGAGGTGTTATTTCAATGGCTAGAACCATGGTGAAAGATTCAGCTAGTAGTCAATTCTTTATTATGCATAAAGATGCCCCTCATTTAGATGGTGAATATGCAGCTTTTGGTAAGATTACTGAAGGCTTAGAGGTTGTTGATGAAATAGCGAATGCACCTACTGGTTTTCAGGATGTACCTTTAAGTGATCAAGTGATTAAAACAATGAGGTTATTATGAAATTGTTTTATTTAGTTGATTGTCCTCATTGTATACGCGCAAGAAATTGGATCAATGAATTATATCAAGATAATCCTAAGTATCAAGATATTCCTATTGAATGGATTGAAGAAAATGAAAACTGGGATTATGCCAATACTTTTGATTATTATTATGTCCCTTGTTTATTTGATGGTGATAAGAAGTTACATGAGGGTGTTTGGTCAAAAGAAAGTATAAAAGAAATATTTGATGATTATTTAAGGAGAGAAAATTAATGAATATTTTAGTAGCAGGCGGTGCTGGCTATATTGGTAGCCATATTTGTGTAGAATTATTGGAAGCAGGTCATGATGTTGTAGTGATTGATGATTTTTCTAATTCTAGACCTGAAGTTTTAGATTATATTAAAGAGATTACAGGAAAAGCTGTGAAGTTTTATGAATTTAATATTTTAGATGAAGCAAAGACTAAACAGGTTTTTGAAGAAAATAAGTTAGACGCGATTATTCATTGTGCTGCTTTTAAAGCAGTTGGTGAATCTGTTGTTAAACCAATTGAATATTATATGAATAACCTTACAACTACATTAATTATGGCTAAGATGATGCGTGATTATGGAGTGAATAGTATTGTATTTTCATCTAGTGCAACTGTTTATGGAGATCCTGAAGTTGTTCCATTAACAGAAGATTGTAAATTAGGAGAAACAACCAATCCATATGGAACATCTAAAGCCATGATGGAAAGAATCTTAATGGATGTAGCGCATGCTTATCCACAAATGTCTGTATCATTACTTAGATATTTTAATCCAATTGGTGCCCATGAGTCAGGACTTATTGGGGAAAATCCAAAAGGGATACCAAATAACTTAATGCCTTATATTATGAAGGTAGCAACAGGAGAACTTCCAGAATTAGGTGTATTTGGTAATGATTATGATACGCCAGATGGAACAGGTGTAAGAGATTATATTCATGTGGTTGATTTAGCTAAAGGACATGTATTAGCCATTGAAAAGCATGCTACACCTGGTGTGCATATATGTAATTTAGGTACTGGTAAAGGTTATTCTGTATTAGATATTGTGAATGCCTTTGAACGTGTTAATAACATTAAGATACCTTATGTCATTAAAGACAGACGTCCTGGTGATATTGCGACATGTTATGCAGATCCAACACGTGCTAAGGAAGAGCTTGGCTGGGTGGCTGAAAAGACACTAGATGATATGTGCCGAGATACTTGGAATTTTGCCAAAAAACATTTGTTATAAATAATGGATGAATTTCATCCATTTTTTTAGTATAATCAATAATATAGAAAAGAGGTAACATTATGAGAGAATTAGGTAACAATCGTGTTAAACAATTAAAACCATCAGCAACCATGGCTATGAGTGTTAAAGCCAATGAACTAAAAGCACAAGGTATAGATATCATAAATCTCGCTGGAGGTGAACCAAACTTCGATACACCTCGTCCTATTAAACAAGCAGCCATCGATGCTTTAAACAATGGGGAAACCCACTATACAATGGGTGGCGGGGTCAAGGCATTAAGAGAAGGTATTGTAGAAAAACTCAAAGCTGAAAATAATATTGATGCTTCTATTGATCAAATTGTTTTAACGCCTGGGGGAAAATATGCATTATTCTTAAGTATTCAATCATTATTGAATGAAGGTGATGAAGTTATTATTGTAGCTCCTAGTTGGGTATCCTATGAACCAATGTTAATAGCTAATGGAGCAGTACCTGTATTTTTGGAATTAACGGAAGAAGATAATTTTAAACTTACAAAAGATAAACTATTATCTAAGACAACTGATAAAACAAGAATGGTTATTGTATGTAGTCCAAGTAATCCTACAGGTCATGATTTGACGCAAGAAGAGATTGATGAATTGGTTGATTATATTAAGGAAACAGATGTTTCTATATTGATGGATGAAATCTATGAACATTTGATTTATGAAAGACCACATCTTTCTTTAGCAGCTAATAAGGATATTGCTGATAAAGTGATTACGATTATGGGATTTTCTAAGGGATATGCGATGACAGGTTGGCGTTTAGGTTATATTGTGGCATCAAAAGAAAATATTGGATATATTAATAAGGTTTATCAACATTCTATTACATGTGTGAATTCGTTTGTTCAATATGGTGCTATTAAAGCTTTGACTTGTCATAAAGAAATAGAAGAGATGAGACAGGCATATCTTAGAAGAAGAAATTTCTTTATTGAAGATTTGAATAAGATTGAAGGTGTGAAAGCTATTATGCCTGAAGGTGCATTTTATGCTTGGATTGAGTTTACCAAGGAAGGTTACAATGATTCAGAAAGTTTGTGTAATTTTATATTAGAAGAAGCCCATGTAGCAGGTGCTCCTGGTGTTGCTTTTTCACCAAGTGATAAGTGTCATGTAAGATTCTCTATTGCATCTTCTGATGAAGATTTGAAAGAAGCAGCAAGAAGAATTAAGGAAGCAATGGAAAAATAAGAAAGGAAGATTTTATTGATTAGAAAACATTATATATTTCATGGAAGAGTTCAGGGTGTTGGCTTTAGAGTCACGCTTTATCAAGCTTGTATGCGTTTAAAACTCACAGGGTGGGTTAGAAACCTTTATGATGGTAATGTTGAAGCTTGTATTCAAGGTGATCCATCCAAAATAGAACAAGCTATTGCATATATGTATAATACAAGATATATTAAAATCACCAAAGTAGATGAAGAAGAAATAGCTGTATTACCAAGTGAAAAATCATTTGATATGAAATACTAAGAGCTGTCAATCAGACAGCTCTTTTATAATATCCAAAGTTTTTTGATCTTTCTTTCCTTCATAATACTTATTCAATACTTTCATAAACACATCATTATCACTAACATAATCAAACAAAGTCATACATGAACATAACTTTAAATTATCAGGATAACCCATAATCTCTAAAGGATCACTATTATCTAACGCTAATAATACATTCGTTATTTCAATTAATCTTTTACCAAATATATCATTTTGATAATAATCTCTAGCTTCTTCGATACTATTAATAGAATAATATACTGCGGTAGGACTATAGCCTAAACCTATAATTTGAGGAAAAATATACCATATCCAATGACTTTGTTTATGTCCGTTCTTTATTTCCTTTAATGCTTGATCATAACTATTTTCTTGTGCTTTTATAAATCGACTTAAATCGCTCATATTGTTCACCTCTAGACTTATTATAGCAATAATATTACATTATTTTCACATAAAAATTTGTAGAAATTACATAGGATAAACGCACGAAATATACAAGAAGAATAACAGATCTAAAGATAATAAGT
>JAJQFG010000003.1 GCA_021201315.1 Erysipelotrichaceae bacterium | reverse complement strand
GAAGATAGTCCTTACGGGCAAAAATAGCAGGCCGCCAGTTCTCTTGATACCCTTTGGGTATCTTTTTTATTATAAAAAAAAGAAACACTTTAATGTGTTTCTAGTAATGAAGCTGCTGCCTCATCCATAATAATTGTACAATCTGGATGATTTTGTAGTACACTTGCAGGTACATCAATGCTTGGTTTTCCTTCAATTGTGTATTTAATAGCTTTTGCTTTATTTTGTCCACAAGCTATCAATAAAATCTTTTTGGCATTCATAATATTTGCAATGCCCATACTTACGGCTTGCTTTGGTACTTCATCTTCATTACCGTTAAAGAATAGCCTTGCATTATCTTTAATTGTAGATTCTTTTAAATCTACTTTATGTGTTGTTGATTCGAATGGTGTACCAGGTTCATTAAAACCAATATGTCCATTTGAACCAATTCCTAGTAATTGAATATCTAATGGATTATCATTTAATAATTGATTGTAATTAACACATTCTTCATCAATATCTCCACTACCTTTTGGTACATGAACATTATCCAGATTAATATCTAATTCATCAAATAAATTTTGACACATAAAATAATAATAACTTTGTGGATGATCTGGAGACAATCCAAAATATTCATCCAAATTAAAGGTTTTAATATCACTATATGATGTTCCATTAATCCTATGATCTTCTCTCATTGATTCATACAATCTTTTAGGTGTTGATCCCGTAGCTAATCCTAAATTGGCGTCTGGTTTATTTTTAATAACATCTAACATAATGTTCAATGCTTTTTGACTTGCTTCCTCATAATCTTTAACTTTTATAACTTTCATGTTTGTCCCTCCTAAAGCTATTATATACGACGTCTTGTCAATTGAAAAGTTAAAATTTTCAAAATATGAAAAAATATAAAAAAGTATCAATCAAATAAAATATTATCATTGATTTTTAGTATTATTACAACATTTAATTCGGATATTCCTTATTCAATAACTTTTTTTATTTATTATATGTATCAATTTTTGAAAAAATCTTGATTTATTACCTATATCCATGTATAATGACGAATGTATTTGATAGATGAATGTAAAGGGGGGAAGTTCGTTTATGGCAAAGACTGTAGTTAGAGAAAATGAATCTTTAGATGACGCTTTACGTCGTTTTAAAAGACAAGTTTCTAGAACAGGAACCCTGCAAGAAGCTCGCAAAAGAGAATTCTATGTAAAACCTGGTTTAAAACGTAAGATGAAATCTGAAGCAGCTAGAAAAAATAAAGGTAAACAAAGATAAGAAGAACTTTAAGTTCTTCTTTTTTTGCTTTTGCATATAATTATTGAGGTGATAATATGATGTTACTTGATGATAAGACAATCGTAGTGAAGGACTACATAGATATTATTATCATGAATGATCATTATTTTAAAATAGAAATGAAAGACTGTTTTTATCATATTAAGGGCAAAGAAATGATGATTCATTATCTAGATGATTATGAAATAAGATTATCTGGTATAATTGATGTGATTACCTATGATAAGTTATGATCTTTATAGTATCAAAAAAGAATTATTATTTGATTTATTTATCTTTATAAAAAAGAAACATGTTCATTTATATCATCTTCATTATAATAATGATTTATATTATTTTTATGTCCCGGTTTACCAAAGATATCTTATTAGACAATATCCAATCACATATATAAAAACTATTGGTTTATTATCATATATATTCTTGTTGATAAAACCAATGAATCTTATTGGTTTATTCAGCTTTATAATTACTATCATGATTTGTTCTCATTTAATATTTGATATTCAAGTTATTGGTACTATACCATCTCTCAATAATGATATTTATATATCTTTAAGTCAAGAAAACATTATGTCTTTTACATCATTAAAAAGTTATGAAGAATTAAATGATATTTTATCATTACTTAAACAAACTTATAAAAATGATATTGAATATATGAATATTTATCAAACTGGCAGTGTTTTTTATATTGAGTATACAAAACGTGACATAGAAAATGTTATTGAAGATGATTATCGCAATATTTATGCAGCTAAAGATGGGTTAATTGCTTATTTTGATGTAGATAGTGGTTTTATTGAAGTCGATATTAATGATTATGTATTAGCAGGTGATTTATTAGTCAGCAATGAAATTATATCAACATCTAATGAGACAAAGATTATTCCTGTTAAAGGACATATTTATGCTTATACTTATAATGATTATGAGGCATCGATTAAAAATCATAACCAGGATTATGGTGATGCTTTTTATGAATTATTATTACAAATAAGATCACAAATACCAGCAAATGCGATGATTGATAAAGAAAATGTTTTGCAAATGGATAAAACAAGTAGTACAATAACTTTAAAGATGCACTATACACTTATTGAAGATATTGGAGTCAAAGGAGATATTAATGAAGAAGACAATTAAATTGGATAATTATACGATTGATGATGTTAAAAATTTAATAGGATATCATGAAGAAAATATAAAAATATTAGAAGATGCTTTTAAGACAAATATCATTATTCGTGGAGATGAGATTGTTGTTGATGAAGAAGAAGAGTCTATTCATCAAATTGAAGAAGTGATTCATACTTTACTTAATCTTATAAAACAAGGAAAAACAATTAGTAAACGTGATGTTATGTATACATTAAAATTATCAGAAAATCATAATATCAAGGTTATTGATGAGTTATATAAAATTCAAATTGCTAAAACAATTAATGGTAAACTAATTTATCCAAAAACTATTGGACAAAGAACCTATTATCAAGCTTTAAAACATAATGATGTTGTTTTTGGTATAGGGCCTGCAGGTACTGGAAAAACGTATTTAGCGGTAGTTTTTGCAATTCAAGCTTTAAAAAATAATGAAGTCAAAAGAATTGTACTAACAAGACCGGCAGTTGAAGCAGGGGAAAATTTAGGATTTTTACCTGGTGATTTAAAAGAAAAAGTGGATCCTTATTTAAGACCATTATATGATGCTTTATATGATATGTTAGGTTTAGAACAAACTGAACGTTTAATTGAAAAAGGAACCATAGAAATAGCTCCATTAGCTTATATGCGAGGTAGAACTTTAGAAGATGCTTATGTGATTTTAGATGAAGCTCAAAATACAACAGATGCCCAAATGAAAATGTTTCTAACAAGACTTGGATTTAATTCTAAGATGATTATTACTGGAGATGTTACTCAAATAGATTTACCTAAAGGTGTTTTAAGTGGTTTAAAACGTGCACTACATTTACTTAAAGATGTAGAAGGCATAGAGTTTGTTTATTTGACATCTTTAGATGTTGTGAGACATCCTGTGGTACAAAGAATTGTTGATCGATATGAAAAAGCTGATGATTAATCATCAGCTTTTAAAAATGCTTGAAGTACTTTGTTGTGGGCGGTAGATAAAGGAATTTGATATATTTGATCTAAGGTATATAAATGATCTATAGGCTTATTTAATACAAAATGATAGATATGCATATACCATTTTCGATGTGTAAAGATATGTTTAACATCACCGATATATTCAACCAATGCTAAATCAGCATGATATGCTTGATTGAATAATTCCATATAAGTATAAGGACTTTCACATTCATATTGAATAAAACCATAAAGATTCTCTAACATGCCAGATGTATTTTTTATCATCATATATTGATTATTATAGGTAATGATACCTGTTATATAATGATGATCGGTTTTTTTGATATTTTTTATATTGATAGGTAGAATATTTCGCATACCTTGTTGATAGGCTTGACAATCTTTATGAATAGGGCATTCATCACATTTTGGTTTTTGCGTGCATATCAATGCACCTAAATCCATTAATCCTTGATTAAATGAAGAAGCATCGTAACCTTGAATTAATTGTCTAACAATTTCATAAATTTCTTTTTGTGTACATGTAGCAGCAATATTTTCTTTAATGCCATAATAACGTGCGATAATCCTTAATACATTACCATCAACAGCTGGTATTGGTAACCCATAAGCAATTGAACAAATAGCTCCTGCAGTATATGAACCAATCCCTTTAAGCTTAATTATGTCTTCATAAGTTTTTGGAAACTCACCATGATATTGTTCTACAATCATTTTAGCGCTTAAATATAAATATTTAGCTCTACGATAATACCCTAATCCTTCCCATAGTTTATAAATATCTTCTTCTTTAGCATTAGCTAAAGAAGAAACTGTGTCATAAGTATTAATAAACCGATTATAATAAGGAATAACTGTTTCAGCTTGGGTTTGCTGTAGCATGATTTCTGATATCCATATTTTATAGGGATCTTTATTTTTTCGCCATGGTAAATCTCTTTGATGTATTTGATACCAATGGATTAATTCTTTTTGCATATCATCACCAATACGTATTATAGGTTATGAAATTGTTAATTTAAAGAAAAATGATGTAATTATTTTGATAATGTGATAAGATATACTCGTAAAGGAGGTTGATGACTATGAAGTTAATTATTGCCATTGTCAATAACGATGACAGTTCTTCCGTACAGACTGCTTTAACTGAAGGAGGTTTCTTTGTAACAAAGATGGCCACTTCTGGAGGATTTTTAAAAAAGGGGAATACGACATTTTTTATTGGGACAAATGATGATAAAGTTGATCCTGCATTAGCAATTATTAAAGCACATGCAAGAAAACGTGTGGTTAAGGAGCATACGGTTCCACCAACGGAAATGGGTGAGATTTTTACACCAATTATGGTTGATGTGCTTGTTGGTGGAGCTACTGTCTTTGTGGTTAATGTTGATCGCTTTGAGAAAATTTAAAAAGCAGCTTAGGCTGTTTTTTCTTTGAGGTGTTTTATGGAATTAAGATTATTAAAAGATGATGAGATTAAAGATATATTACAAATACAACAAGATTCATTGATTATGATTGGAGCTTTTGATCATATGTTAATAGGTTATATAGGTATCTATGATCTTTATCGTATAGATTATTTATATGTTGATGAAAATTATCGAAATAGGGGTATTGGTAGACAACTTGTAGAATTGGCTAAAAAATATGTTTTGAATGATTTATTTGTTAGAAAGCATTCTTATTTTGAACATATAGGTTTTATGAGTAATGGGGATGATGATGTGTTTCATTGTAATGAAACACATCAATTTGAAAATTACGAACAAGTGCAAAATTTTATTGCATCACAAAAAGATCGTGTTTATGCCTTAACGAATTTTAAGAACTTTATGAATGATATGGCTAATCCTCAATTGTTACTTCAATGTGTTCATATTGGGGGTACGAATGGTAAAGGTTCAACTACAAATTATTTATCTTCTGTTTTACAAAAAGAAGGTTATAAGGTTGCTACTTTTACTTCACCAGCATTAGTGAGTCGTTTGGATATTATGCGTATTAATCAAGTTTCTATTGATGATAAAACGATTGTTCAATATGCGAATAGGTATATGAATATATGGTTGGATTATGAGTTATCGATGTTTGAGATAGAGGTTTTTATTGCGATTATGTATTTTATTTCTCAGCATGTTGATTTTGCGTTGTTTGAGGTTGGTTTAGGTGGTGAATTGGATGCGACGAATATTATTACACCACTTATAGCGGTGAATACCAATATTGGTTTAGATCATACTGAGTATTTAGGTGATACTTATGAAAAGATTGCTTATACCAAGGGTGGTATTATTAAAGATGATGTTCCTTTTATTACTGGTGAACATAAACAGGAATGTATTGAGGTTTTTAAATCGCTATGTGATAAGCATCATAGTGTATTGTATCAATTAGATAATATCGAAAATATTCATTTAGATAATCATCAGGTAATTTATGATTATAAAAATTATCATATCACATTAAATACACCAGCTCTTTATCAGGCTTATAATAGTGCTCTAGCTTTAGATATATTATTATACTTAAAAGAGTATGGCTTGATTCATTTAAGCGATGAGAGCCTTCTAAATGGCTTATATCAAGCACAGTGGTTAGGTAGATTTGAAGTGGTGAATGATGATCCATTAATGATTATTGATGGGGCACATAATAAAGAAGGCATGGAAGCTTTCTATGATTCTGCAAAACAATATACCAACATCAAAATCATATTCTCTGCATTGCGTGATAAAGATACCCATGCCATGATAGAAATGTTACTCAAACTTACTAATGATGTCACCATCTGTGAATTTGATCATTATCGTGCTCAAAGTGCCATTAAACTAGCAGAAAACTTTCCTGTTAAAATTGAAAAAGATTGGCATAAAGCCATAGATGATGCTTTTTATCATGATGGTGTAGTTTTTATTACGGGTTCTCTTTATTTTTTGAGTCAGGTTAGACCTTATATATTATCTAAAAAATAATAGTTTAATTCATGTTTTTTTGCTATAATAAAGAAAAGATAATATGAAGTGACCTCCTTATTGAAAAAATGTCAGCTTCGATTCATA
>JAJQFG010000071.1 GCA_021201315.1 Erysipelotrichaceae bacterium | reverse complement strand
AAAGCAAATTGTGCTTTTATATTTTTGACAAGTGAATCAGATGGTCTAGCATATATTTTTTTAAAACGAAAAGCTTATAAACATGATTATATCGCTATGGTTTTAGCTATATTAGCATTTTTTATTTCAATACATTTTGATATTTCTAAAATCAATTTAGGATTAATCTATCTATTTATAGGTATGATCATGTATATGTTATCTAATATCCTTATCCAAAAGTTTCAATTACAACAATCGCTTACACTTATATTTTATGAATTATTATATGGTTTCATAGCCTTAATTATTCATACTTTTATGATTAATGCTATGGATATTCAATCCTATATCAATTTATCTTTATATGAATGGCTATTATTGATTATTATTTCTGGTATAGGCTTTGCCTATATTCAAACTACTTATTTAGTATCTATTAATACAATAGGTGCTTATAAGACAAGTTATTATTTAAGCCTTAATCCAGTGATAACTTATATAGAATCTATGATATTTTTACATGAATCAATGGATATGATGCATATGTTAAGTTTTATATGTATTTTTATAAGTATTTATATGATTCATCAACAATCTAATATAACTTGACATTTATAGCTAGTTTTTTTAAAATGTTTCATATGATTAAGGGGGATTAGACAATGAAATCATGTTTTAGAAGTGCTAATATTTTACTTCCTAATAAAAATATCGATCAATCTAAATGGGCAGTAGTTGCTTGTGATCAATACACAAGCCAACAAGATTATTGGCAAGATGTTGAAAATATTGTAGGGGATGAACCATCTACTTTACATATTATTTATCCTGAGGTTTATTTAGGTAAAGATGATGAGCGTATTGGTAGAATTCAAAATAAGATGCAATCTTATGTTGATGAAGGTATTGTGGAAGAAAGTATTCAAGATGGTTTTGTATTAGTAGAAAGAAAAACAGATGCTGGTACACGTTTAGGGTTAGTTGGTGTTATTGATTTGGAAGCATATGATTTTACACCTGGTACAGATGCACCAATTCGAGCAACTGAAGGTACCATTGCTTCACGTATTCCACCAAGATTACGTATTCGTGAAAATGCCTTATTGGAATGTTCTCATGTCATGGTTTTAATTGATGATAAAGCACAACGATTAATTGAACCTTTATATGAAAAAAAAGAAACATTAGAATGTATTTATGATATGGATTTGATGGGTAATGGTGGACATTTAAGAGGTTATAGTGTGATTGATGATAAAGCTAAGGAAGTAAATGCATTGTTATGTCAAATGGAAAAAGATAGCGGAGATTTCTTTTTAGCGGTTGGTGATGGTAATCATTCTCTTGCTACTGCGAAGACACATTGGAATAATGTGAAAGCCTCTTTAAATGTAGAAGATCATCCAGCTAGATATGCCTTAGTTGAATTGGTTAATTTACATTCACCTGCTTTATTCTTTGAACCAATTCATCGTGTATTATTTAATGTGGATATGAATGATGTTTATCATGGATTTATTGATTATTTAAAACAAAAAGATATTGCATATACTCATGGTGAAGATATTGTCTTTTTAAATGAACAACAAGAAATCCATATGCAATTACTTAATAAAGATGGAAGAATACCATTAGATATACTACAAAACTATTTAGATCAATATTTAGAAAGTCATCAAGATGCTTTTATTGATTATGTCCATGGTAAAGATGCGGTTAAGGAATTAGCGACTAAAAACAATACAGGTATCTTACTTGGATCTATCAATAAAGATACATTATTCCCTGCCATTGCGGCAGGAGGCGTTCTTCCTAGAAAAACCTTCTCTATGGGCGAAGCCAATGAAAAACGTTACTATGTAGAATGTCGTAAAATTCAAAAATAACTTGACAAATCCTTTATAATCCATATAATTATTTTTGCGACTACAGCTAGGACTTTTGAGTCCTCGACTTAAATCTTGGATGTAGCTAAGAAATTATATAGGAGGAAATATTAATGTTAACTAAAGAAGAAAAAACAGCTATTATTAATGAATATGCTAGAAAAGAAGGAGATACAGGTTCTCCAGAAGTTCAAATTGCATTATTAACTTATGACATCAACAAATTAAATGAACACTTTAAAGTTCATAAAAAGGATCATCATTCTAACAGAGGATTATTAAAGAAAATCGGTAAAAGAAGAAATTTATTAAGATATCTTAAAAATGAAGATCTTGATCGTTATACTGAATTATGCGATAAGCTTGGTTTAAGAAAATAGCAGTAAAAGCAATATTGAAAAATATTGCTTTATTTTTTATCTAATAAACAATTATTGCGTTAATAAAAACTATTGACAAGACACCTTAATAAGCTATAATGGAAAAAAGACCTAATTTAGGTAGAAAGAGGAGAAGAAAATGAAAAAGTTATTAAAAGGACTTATGGTTGCAGCTTTAGCTATGACTTTATGTGCTTGTAGTAGTAGTGATGATACTGATTCATCAGATTCAGGTGTAGTAACGATTACAGTTGCAGTTAGTCCAGATTATGCACCATATGAATCTTTAGATACTGATGGTGAAACAATTGTTGGTTTTGATGCAGATATGGTTGCTTTGTTCCCAAGTTATATCAATACAGATGAAACAACTTATGAATTTAAATGGTACAATATGTCATTTGAAAATATCGTTACGCAAGTTCAAAATGGACAAGCTGATATTGGTGTTTCTGGTTTTACTTATGATGAAGATCGTAAAGTGGCATGGTCTGAACCATATTTAGGAACAGCTCAAGTAGCTGTTGTAGCAGCTGATAGTGATATTGATTCAGTGGATGACTTAAAGGGTAAAACAATTGCAGCTCAAAGTGGAGCAACTGGTGAAGATGCTGCTAAATCTATTGAGGATGCTAATGTTGTTTCTGTATCTAATGTTCAAGAAATCTTTACATCACTTACAAGTGGTCAATATGATGCTGTTGTCGTTGATTCAGGTGTAGCTCAAAACTATGCTGATGCTCAAGGATTTAAGGTTTTAGATGAAGTATTGTTAGATGAAAAGAACTATATTATTGCTAAGGAAGGTAATGATGAAATGATCGAACTTGTGAATACTTGTATCGAAAAATTCTTAGCCAGTGATGATTATCAAGAATTATGTGAGAAATGGGGCTTATCACCATTAGAAGATTAATTAAAATACGTTGAATAAATCAACGTATTTTTTATTATATATTTTTAAAATAAAAAGAAGAAGTGATCTTCTTTAGATTAATTATAAGGCATTATTCTTATTAAAGACTTCATTATTTTATTGAGTCCTTGGAATGGTATTACAATAAATCGTTACAAGTATTGTTATCCATCACACCTTTAATTGTTCATTATCTTCTTTTAAAAATGTTTTTTCTTTTCATATCTTATAAAATCTTGTATAATGATTAAAAGTTTTAACTTATGAGAGGTAGGGGATATATATGTTTAGTGCCTTTGATGAGATTGTTACAGTAAGTAATCTATTGTTTTTATTAAAGGGTGCTGGTATTTCGTTAGGATTAGCAGCTGTTTCTTTGTTTTTTGGTTTGATATTAGGTATTATTGGAGCTGCTTGTAAGATTTCTAAGAATAGGGTTTTACAGATTATTGCGAATGTTTATGTTGAAGTGATTCGTGGAACTCCGATGTTGCTTCAGATTTATTTGATATTTAATGTTGTGCCTATGATTGTTTCTTATTTTACAGGTTCACCTTTTAGAATGAATTATTATTTGATTGGTATTATTGCGATGAGTATTAATAGTGGGGCTTATCAGGTGGAACTTATAAGAAGTGGTATTAATGGTGTGGATAAGGGTCAATGGGAGGCTTGTGAGACAATTGGTTTATCTTATTTTCAAACACTAAGATTTGTAGTATTACCCCAAGCGTTTAAACGTATTATACCACCTTTGGTTTCTGAGTTTATTACGTTAATTAAAGATTCATCTTTGATTTCATGTATTGGAGCTATTGAATTAATGAATGCTTCAAAAGTTTTAGGTAATCAATATTATGAATATATGACACCTTATTGTTTAGCAGGGGTTTATTATTTAGTGATGACATTAACCATTTCACAAATATCAAAAGCATTAGAAAGGAAGTTGTCTGAAAGTGATTAGAGTAGAACATATTACCAAACAATTTAAAAATTTAATAGCTGTTGATGATGTTTCATTAGAAGTCAAAAAAGGTGAAGTTGTGTGTTTGATTGGTCCTTCAGGTTCTGGTAAAAGTACTGTACTTAGATGTATTAATGGTTTAGAAAAGCCAGAAAAGGGTCAAATATATTTTGATGATGAATTGTTTGATTTGAAAAATAAAGAAAAATATAATTTGATGCGTAGAAAAATGGGTTTTGTATTTCAACATTTCAATTTATTTCCAAATATGACTGTTTTACAAAATTTAACTTTAGCACCTATTCAAGTCATGAAAATGAGTGAAAGTGAAGCAACTACGATAGCAGAAAAGTATTTAGATAGAGTTGGTTTATTAGATAAAAGAGATGAATATCCTAATAAGTTATCTGGTGGCCAAAAACAAAGAGTAGCGATAGCTAGAAGTCTTTGTTTGAATCCTGAAATTATGTTGTTTGATGAGCCTACAAGTGCCTTGGATCCTGAAATGATTATTGAAGTATTACAAGTTATGAAAGAATTGAGCGAAGAAGGTATGACGATGATTGTGGTAACACATGAGATGGGCTTTGCGAAAACAGTGGCTAATAGAGTGATATTTTTGGAAAATGGACAAATTATTGAGGAAAATGATGCTAGAGCTTTCTTTGATAATCCACAAACAGAAAGAGCTCAAGATTTCTTGAATAAGGTCATGTATTAATGAATATTAAAGAATTTTCTGTTGAAACTTATATGACTAATCATGAAAATGATTGTTTATATAATTTATCAGATACTTGTGTCGATAGTTTAAGTATTTATGATTTAAAAAGTGATGAAGATATTATTGAAAATATCATGCATACGAAAATGGATTATGGACCTATTGTAGGATCAAATCGTTTAAAAGATGGTATTTTATCTTTATATGAAAAAGGAAACTATGATAATATTACAATTACGCATGGGGCGATAAATGCTAATGAACTAGTAATGATGAGCATATTAAATCCTGGTGATCATGTAATCGCATTAACACCATCTTATCAACAAATGTATGAATTTCCTAGAACTTTAGGTTGTGATGTATCAATCATTGAATTAAAAGAAGAAAATCATTGGATGCCTTTTATTGAAGAATTTAAACAAGTCATCAATCAAAATACCAAACTTATTGCTTTAATATCACCTAATAATCCAACAGGAACTACATTTGATAAAGCATATATGCTTTCTTTAATCGAACTTGCCAAAGAATATGATTGTTATATATTAGTGGATGAAATCTATCGTGGTATTAATACCAAAACAAAGAAATTAACACCATCTTTTTCTGATTATTATGATAAAGCTATTATTACTTCTAGCTTATCTAAAGTATTTTCTTTTGCTGGTTTAAGATTAGGCTGGATTAAAGGTAATAAAGATATTATTGATTTAATTAATTATCGTAGAGATTATCATATTATTAGTAGTGGTCCTTTAGATGACTATTTAGGATGCCTAGTTTTAGAAAATAAGGATTGGATATTACAAAGAAGTATGTCTATTTGTGAAAAGAATAAAGCATACATTTTAGATTGGTTAGAAAAAGAACCATTGGTTAGTTGTGTTCTTCCAGATGAAGGAACTGTATGTTTCTTACATTATCATATCAATATACCTTCATTAGAACTATGTGAAAGATTACAAAAAGAAACAGGTGTTTTCTTTGTTCCTGGTAGTTGTTTTGATCAAGAATATTTTTTAAGATTTGGCTTTGCCCAAAACTATGACATACTTGTTAGAGGATTAGAAATATTTTCTAAATGGTCGCATGAGAATGCTTAAGGCATTCTCTTTTTATATACTTCATTAAAGACAAAGAAACTTGAAAAAACCAAGGTAGATAATTGTCCTATCAACATCACTATACCAACACTTAATACTTCATAATATGGAATCAAAATAATCAAACAAATAAACTCAATCACCACTTCAAAAACACTCATCACAAACATTTCTTGATTTTTTCCTAAAGCTTGTAAAGTGGCACTTAATGGTGTTTGTAAATAACACAATATAAAAGGAATACACATATATTTAAGATACATATAACCTTGATTGGTATCATACATCAACTTTAAACAAACATTCCCATAAAAATAAAAAATTAAAGTAAATGGCAAACTAATCAAAAAACAAGCAATCATACCAACTATAATATGTCTTCTTAACAAATTCATTCTTTGATAAGCAATATCTCTATTCAATCTTGGTAACATCATCCTTAAAATAACATTATTAAAAAAAGTAGGTGTAAAAAGTAATATGCTAGACCATCTGATTCACTTGACGCATAATGATCATATTTATATTTCA
>JAJQFG010000065.1 GCA_021201315.1 Erysipelotrichaceae bacterium | reverse complement strand
GTATTGAATTTAAGCGTTATTCATTTATCTTTGATTTAGCGTTTGTGGATGATTTTGATTTTGATTTTTAGGGAGGAAGAAAAGTGACAGAAATAATTGCAACTAGTGCTGTCAAAATGGCCATTTCTAAATCAGAATTTTTAGTACCAAATATAAACGAAAATGATAAAGTACCAATTTTGGATGGTACTGTTGAAGTATATAGAACTAAAAGTAGGTATAACCATAAAAATGAAGATAGATATGGAGTTGCCCATGTACAAGTTAAAAGCATTTCACTAGAGAGACTTGAGAGATTTAAAACAACTTATAGAGTTAAGCTTTTAGACTTAAAATCTTATCGTGATGTTGGTGGTATAATTTTATTTGTAGTAAGTATAGATGAAGAAAAAAATACAAAAATATATTATGCAAAATTATTACCATACGATATAAATACATATCTTTCAACATGTAGAAATAAAAAAACAAAATCAGTGAAATTATTTCCTTTTCCAACTAGTGTGGAAGAAATCAGTGATTTGTTTATTAATTTTGTTAAGGATAGCAAAATACAATCCAATATAAAAAACGATGTTCTACCTACAATTCAAGATTTAACAAGACAATTTGGCAATGGTATAAAATACAAAATTTCATTTATGAATACGACTCCAAACAATGTTGATAATTATCTATTAACACATGATTTATATTTATATGTCGAAATAAATAGTGACTTAGAATTATCATATCCAGTAAATCATATTGATAAATTTGAATCTATTGAACGTGTTATAAATGAGAATATCCAAGTGGATGGAAAAATTTATTACACTAACTATAAAACAATCAATAAATTAGATGAAAAGAAAGTTATTTTTGGAAAATGTTTTTTTATTGAAAAGTTAAATAATAATGTAAATATAAAATTTAAACTTAATGGATCTTTACATAATAGGATTAATGCATTGGAGTTTTTACTAAATATAAATTCATCTAAAAAGTTTTTTATAGGAACACAAGAACTATTTTTAAAATCTGAAGAACTTCTAAAAAATGATGATTTAAATAAAATTGAATCACATTTAAAGTATTTAAAAGATTTGAAATATACTCTTAATCAATTAGATGTTAAAACTGAATTAAATATGGATTTAGTGTCATTGAAAGATTATAAGACTTTAACAGCTATGATTAATGGTATCAAATATCATACATTTGTGAAACCAGATCAGAAAATAGATAATGTAATACAATTATCATCGACTAACATTGCAAATATAACAGTATGTTATATACTAGAAAAAAGAGATAATTTATATGAAATATCTAATTTTAATGATCACAAAGGACATTTTGCATGTTCATATGATGGAGAAAATTTTAGCGAATCAAGTTTATTTAATCTTTTAGCAAAGGATGATTTTTTACAATTAAGTAATATTAATTATGATAAGATGGTAAATTCTATTACTTCAATTCATAACGAAATTCATTATATCAAAACAAATTTTACATTATTAGATATTTTATTAGCATATGATATTAATTATAATGAAAAATTATTGAATGTTGCAATTGAAATTTCAAAATGGCTATATGAATGTTGGACCAATGAAAAGAGAATCATTAATTTGTATCAATGCTATATTAGAGAAAGACCTTTATATGAAAATGAGAAAAATGAAATTATAGAATTATTAGAATCTACTAAGGACAATTTAACAATTATTGGTTGTTATATTTTGTTGGGTTATAAAGATATGATTGAATATTATAAAAATAAGCTTACTCAATTAGAGTTAGAAGTGTTACAAAGTTATCCAATTTATAATTTAATTGATTAGGAGGAGGTGTAATTATATGCAAGATGATTTAAATATAAAGTTAAAACAGCATTTCTATGGTAAGGTAGTTAGAAAAGACCTCACTAAAAAGATCAAGGAAGGAGCTAATGTTCCTGTCTATGTACTGGAATATTTATTAGGTCAGCATTGTAATAGTGATGATGAAACGGTTATTGAAGAAGGACTGGAAAATGTAAAAAGAATATTAGCGAATAACTATGTTCGTCCTGACGAAGCTCAAAAGGTTTTATCAAAGCTTAAAGAAAGAGGAACATATACGGTTATTGATAAGGTAACAGTTAAGGTTGATATTAAAAATGATCAATATTTAGCTGAATTCTCGAATCTAGGTATTAAAGATATACCTGTAACCAGTGAATATGTATCACAGTATGAAAGATTATTATGTGGTGGTATATGGTGTATGGCAAACTTTGAATATTTGTATTTGGAAGATGATCATAAATCTGTACCTATTATTATTAGAAAGCTTAAACCGATACAGATGGCATCATTTGATTTAAGTGATGTTATTAATGAAAGACAATACTTTGAAAAAGAAGAATGGATAGATGTATTGCTAAGATCAATAGGTATGGAGCCTACAAAGCTCTCATATCGCGTTAAATGGCTTCATTTAGCACGTTTAATGCCTTTGGTAGAGAATAACCTTAACCTTTGCGAATTAGGCCCTAGAAGCACTGGAAAGTCTCATGTGTATAAGGAAATATCTCCTAACAGTATATTGGTATCAGGTGGACAAACAACTGTGGCTAATCTGTTCTACAATATGAGCACTAGACAAATTGGATTAGTAGGTATGTGGGACTGTGTGGCTTTTGATGAAGTTGCTGGTATTAAGTTCAAGGATCAGGATGGTGTCCAGATTATGAAGGACTATATGGCATCAGGATCTTTTAGTCGAGGCAAGGAAGAAAAGTCAGCAATGGCCTCTATGGTGTTTGTCGGTAATATCAATGAAAGTGTTGATAATCTGTTAAAAACATCAAGCTTATTTGATCCTTTCCCTGATCAAATGAAAACAGATACAGCCTTCTTAGATAGAATGCATTGTTATATACCAGGATGGGAAATACCTAAATACAGACCAGACTATTTTACAAATGAATATGGTTTTATTACTGATTATCTAAGTGAAATGTTTAGAGAACTTAGAAAGACATCTTATAGTGATGCTATGGATAAATACTTTAAGTTAGGCAACAACCTTAATCAAAGAGATACTATAGCTGTTAGAAAGATGGTATCAGCATTAATGAAGCTTGTTTATCCTGATGGTATCTACAACAAGGAAGATGTTAGAGAAGTATTAGAATTAGCATTGGAATTACGTAGAAGAGTTAAGGAACAATTAAAACGCTTAGGTGGTATGGAATTCTTTGATGTTAATTTCTCTTATATAGACAATGATACATTTGATGAAGAATTTGTCAGTGTTCCAGAACAAAGCTCTACTTCACTCATTCCAAAAGGAATGAATAAACCAGGTCATGTTTATACAGTTGCATTTGGAAAGAATGGCAATCCTGGTACATTCAAGATTGAATGTGAAATATTACAAGGTAATGGTAAATTCCAGGTATCAGGTATTAGTGGAAAAGATGCTAAAGAAGCTTGTGATATTGCTTATCGATATCTTAAAGCTAATAGTGCTTCTATTAGTCAAAGCATTGCTATTACATCAAAGGATTATATATTGCAGGTACAAAGTCTTAATGGTGTCGCGATGACAGATCATTTATCATTGCCTGTATTAATAGCTATGTGTTCTAGTGCATTAAAGAAGCCTACTGTATCATCTTTAGTTGTACTTGGTGATATTAGTATTGGTGGTACAATATCAAGAGTATCTAATCTTGCTGACATCTTACAGATGTCACTGGATAGTGGTGCAACAAAGGTATTATTACCAATGGCTTCAGCTGTTGATATTGCAACTGTTCCACCAGAACTTATGGGTAAATTCCAGATTATATTTTATGCGACTATTGAAGATGCTGTATTTAAAGCATTGGGTGTGGAATAAATATCGTAAAATCAGGAGTTAAGACTATGACAATTAGAGCTGTTTATAATTATATTGAAACATGTTTAAATAATAATTGGGCATTCTTTGATAATCTAAATTCATTACAAACTTTTACTAAGTATAAAGAATATATTGAACAAAAGAATTTAATTATATCATACGATACCAGTGATATTTTGGAAGAACTAAACAAAGATATTTCTGATTATTCTGATGATGAACCAGTTTGGATATATATGAAGGAAACAAATAATACTTTAATTCCATATGATTACATGCTATGCAATTATGATCTATTAGATGAAGAAGACATACATTTTGAAACTTCATTAAAATATGCAGAGGTAATATTTCAAATAACTGAAAATATACTTGAAGATATTACTCACATGATTAATATATAATTGACAAAGAATGATAAAAGTTATGTAATAAAGTTCAATTAATAAAAAAGCATATTTTAATCGACATGATTAAATATGCTTTTCTTTTACATAATTATTTGTAAATGGTTATAATTTTATGATTTTTGAAAGCTAGTTAAATTTTCCCAGTAAAAAGTATCATATTACGTGAAAATATTTCTTGCTTCTTTTATGAAATATCAATATAATAATACTATACTAGTATTGATTTAAGGAAGGATAATTTGTAATGACACTTTTAAATGCTGTAGAAATATTAAAAGAGGCAGGTATCTCAAAATCAACTTTATATAGACTAATTGATGAAGGATTACCATATACTTATGTGGGAAAAAGAAAAATGTTTGATCCAAATGATGTTAATCAGTTTATAAAAAAGAAAAGAAATGCTATTAAACAAAATCTGGTACAAGGACATAATTATACTAACGAAGAAATAACATTAATGTTTAATTGTAAAAAATCAGGTTGTATAAGGATGTCTAACACAAAAAGAGCTATGATATTAATATCAAATTATACTGGTATAGGAAATAGTCATACAAATTATTGGAAAAATGATATTTTATATTTTAGCGACGATAATTCAGATGCATCAAATGAGATGTTATCATTACAAGAAAAAAAATTAGCACTTTCTTCTTCAAACAAAACAACCCTATATCTGTTTGATTCATATGAAAAAGGAATTTATAACTATAGAGGGATTGTAAAATTGATTAGTGAACCATATATTGTTGATGAATATAATCTTATTTTAAATAATAATCAAAAGGTTTGGAAATACCAACTCAAATTAATAGATCAAAATGATTATTTGTCTTACGATTTTATTAAACATATTAATAAAACTAATACTCTGAAAGGTAGTGAAAGCAAAGAGAAAACTAAATTAATTAATAGGGAAATATGTGAAATGGTACTCACTAAAAAGTATATTATTTCAAATCCTGAAATAGAAAAATATGTAATGAATCGTGCAAATGGTATCTGTGAATTGTGTGAAAAACCAGCACCGTTTAAAGTTAATGATATCCCATTTTTACAGATTTATTATATTAATTCTTCTCAAGAAGATGGTAAAGATAATGTTTCAAATGCTGCTGCTCTATGTCCAAATTGTTATCAGAAAATGAAACATTTAAATTTGAAAGAAGATAAAAAGACCATCCAATATAATGTGGATAATGCCAATTGGATTTATAATGAGGAGTTTTCACTAAATAAATTAGTAAAATGTCCTTATTGCCACAAGAAGAATCGAGTAGATTTGGAAGAATATACAGTAGAATCAGAATCTGAGAGTGAATATGGTATGGGGCCTGATATATATCATATAGTTAGAAAAGATTCATACTATACATGTGATTATTGTCAAAAAGATTTTTTAATAACTGGTTATGTTGAGGAATATCCTCTAGGTTCTGTTAATGATGACACAATTGAAAGTTCAAAAATCAGTGAGTAATATTTACTAAGAGGTTTTAAAAATAAATTATTTCTTATCTTTATATGATATTATAAACATGCTTTAATAATTGTTTTAATTATTACATAATAAAGATAATGACAGAAGGACATTAAAAAGGAGAAAAAATTATGGGAAGAATGTCACCTAGAATAATGGCACCAAAATTTGGAATGACAACTCAAGGTCTATACAAAGTATTAAATGAGTTGGGTTTAGTAGTTAAAGATAGTTTTGGTGATTGGGCACTAACTGATGCTGGTAAAAGCGTAGGAGGCAAAATGTCAAAAAGTAACTATCCAGTACCAACATTTGATTTTGATACAATTGCTAAAATGATTAAAGAACGAAGAAAATCACAATAATGGAGGTGTATACATATGACTAACACTCATGAGACTGGAAAGAAATATTGGAATGTACAAAAACAAAACTGGGAAAAAGATGATAAACCATATACTTATAGAGTAACTTATACTAATCTTGAAACTGGTGAACTAGTAGTACATAATTATTCTGATGTTGATAATGCTTATGAGGATTATCAATATTATGATAAGCAATGGTGGACGATTAACACCAAATGGGAACATATTTCACCAGATGGATCGGTTGATTAAGGTAATTTCTATCTTAATATATTATTGAAAAAAGGATAATAAAGTGTTATTAAACTTTATTATCCTTTTAAACTTAAATAGGAAATAATATTTTATATTGTTAATATAAAATATTATGCTAGACCATCTGATTCACTTGACGCATAATGATCATATTTATATTTC
>JAJQFG010000134.1 GCA_021201315.1 Erysipelotrichaceae bacterium | reverse complement strand
TTTTCTTTAATAATATCAATTGCTACAACTTCATTATGTTGAGCTAAAAGTGTTGCAATACTTAAACCAACATAACCTGTTCCTGCTACTGTAATTTTCATATAATTCATCAACTCCTTATTTTTATAATATTTTATTATTCAAATAATTGCTATAGCTTAATTTTCTTGTTCCGTTCTATCAATATTATTAATACCAAATATTAAATGATATATCATCATCCTATATTTAATTTATACATCACTTATTATTTCTTATATAATTACTCAATGTTTTTTTCCCATATTCAAATAAACTTCTATTTAAAATATAAACAAAAACTATTGAAATTAAGAAATATACAAATGCGCCTACAAAAATGAGTATTAGCAAATTCAACACATTATTTACAAGACTATTAGATAATGTAAATAAAATAAAAACCATCGATAATCCCGATATCAAATATGGGGCAGTATTTCTTATCATCTTACGATAATTCAATTCACTATGCAAAAATATAAATTGAACACAAGGAACGATAAACTCAGCACCAATAGTTGCTACTGAAGCGCCTTTAGCTCCATATAAAGGTATAAGTATAAAATTAACTATCAAATTGGTAATTGCACCTACAGATAATGTGCATAAATAAATCTTGTCTTTTCCATTAGGTATAACCCACATTGACCTTACAATCTCACTCCATATCATCATAAGAATTGTAACTGATAATATTCTAAGCAAAATAATACTATTTACATATCCATTTCCATAAAACAAAATAACTATTCTATCTGATAATGCAAATATTCCAAATGCCATCCCACCTATTAAAAAATATAAAAAATTTATTGCAATCTTAATATATTCATAACATTTATGTTTATTTCCAATTGCTAATAGCTTTGTACATCTTGGTAACATTACATTTGTAAAAGCAGTAATCAATCCACTTATCGCATAAATAATTTTCTCTGCATTATCATAATATCCTAATTCGGCGGCTCCACTGATTTGCCCAACCATTATTTTATCCATTGAACGATAAATATTACTAGCTAAAATAGGAAACAATAAAATTAAATTTGGTTTTAAATGTACTAAAACCTCAGATAATTTTGGCTTTCTCCATTTTATATATTTTCTAATACCAAACCAGAGTGTTATAAATCCCAATAACATACCACAAGACATTATCATTGTATATTTCCATAAGTCAGCGGCTGTCTTAACAAATATAAAAATTCCAATTATAGTTAAAACTTTAACTATAATGTTTTTAATAGCAATTGTGCTAAATTTTTCTAATCCACACCATAACCAGTCAATATCTAATAAACAACCTATTACATATATACCTAAAATTAACGGTATGACAAAATTTACTTTAATCTGAGATATACAAAAAATTGCATAAATAATAATCATCAATCCAGCAGTTATTATCTGTTGTGAATAAATAGATGAAAAAGTTTTATAACGCTCTTCCTCATTTTGAGTTTTTGCTATTTGTCTTGTACCGTAATTATTTAATCCCATTTTACCAATCAAATAAAAATAATGTGCTATGGCATAATAATATGCATATGTTCCTAATGATTCTGCACCTACAACTCTTGAAAGATAAGGTGCAGTCAACAATGGCATACAAATATTTAAAATTTTATATATAGAATTGAAAATATAGTTTTTTGTAATTTGTTTATTCTCTTTATTCATGGTAATCTCCCATAAAGTGTTTATTATTTTGAGTTAATAAATTTTTGTTTACTCCCAATCCAAATATAAACCATACCAAAATACCTATTGATATATTATTTTGAGTTATAGTTACTTCAAAACATTGCCATAAAAGAACCCCAATAAGAAATGCCGAAACACTTTTACATACTATTGAATCTTTATACTTATATAAATCATTCCAAATAATTTTTAAAACTTCCACCAATAAACAAAAGCCCATAATACCTATTTGTAAAAGTGTTTGAAGATACCAATTGTGACTACTCCAACCTAAACTTAAAAAATCATCAGCTGTAACTCCCAATCCATATCCCATAAATGGTTTTTGAGAAATATAATTTAAAAGTGCTCCCCATATATATTGCCTTCCAGAAAAGAATCTTTTTCTCAAATATATCCAGGAAAAATTATCAAGTACTTCTCTCATTGATGAATTATATAAAATCATATAAACTATAGGAACTGCTAAACATACTAATAAAGCAATCATAAAAATATTTTTATATGGGATTTTTTTGAAATTAATTAGAAAAAATCTGATAATCAAAAAAACGATTAACGCTATCATGCTGGATCTACTGTTAGCAAAATATAGTAGTATGAATCCGATTACTATTATTAATTTATCAGATAAATCAAATTTCCTTTTAAAGCTAAAAAATATTCCAAAATAACAAAAAATTGCTCCTCCTAAAGCATTACCCCTAGTAAATAATGCATTATAATAATTTATTTTAAATCCAGATAATGGCCATAACAGCATAGATACAAAAATCACTATCTTTATTAATAAAAAAACAACATCTATCTCTTTTTTTCCAATTATACATTGAAGAAGCTATAAGGACAAAAAAGCAAGTATAAAGTTGAACAATTCTAACTATACTATTATAAGATACACCATTGATTACTATATTAATTAATGAATAAATAATAAATATACTAGAAATGATTAGTATTTTAAATGTTGTATTATTTTTTTTACTTGAAATTTTAAAATCTTTTTTTTGTAATTCAATACAAAATATATAACAAGACATTATAAAAATCATTCCAAATATAATATCCTGTGAATTTCCACTAAAAAAAGGAACAATAAGCATAAGAATAAACAATACTATTCCTTTTGATGACAATATTGATTTCATAACATTCCTTTCTAAAGCAAATAATAAAATTAACCTTTTTATATCTCTTCAAATTTTCTTACTCCAATTTTTTTGGCTGGACATCCTGCAATAGTTATACCTTCTTCATAAAAAGAATGTGTTACTACTGCATTTGCACCTATTGCAATATTATCAGCGATTGTTACTTTTCCAAATATTTTAGCACCAGGTCCAATATAAATATTATTTCCAATAATAGGACAATTATCTTTCCCATAGTTCTGTCCTATATTTACACCTTGCTGAATATTACAATTTTCACCTACTCTTACATGAGCATTGACAACAATATATCCATAATGATGGATATTTAAACCAGGACCAAATACATTGATTGGGATAGTAAAACCTAATTTAATACCTAAATAATGTTTCTTAAAAGAAAAATATTTTTTCATTATAATGTGTATTATCCCCCCCCCCGACAGAAGAATTTGTGTAATATTCTAATTTCCTTAAGTAAATCTGAAATTTCCAAATTTCATCACCAAATACATGTGGTTTAGAATATGTTTTTCCTAATTGTTCTTTATCTTGTTCAAGATATAATTTAAGATCATCCTTTGTTTTAATCATATTTTTCTCCATCAATTTCTTTAGTATTCGTAATTTTTATTATAGAATTAGCATCTATATATTGTATTTTAATTGCACATTCTAATATCCTATTTAAAATTATCCTCATATAATCTATTTCTGATTTTAAATCCTGAAATTGTAAAATCCTAGTATTTCTACCACGTTCTTTTAGCCTCTCTACAATAATTTCTGTTGGTGCATCTACAAATATTATTTTTTTGGGAGGTGAAAACAAATCAAATATACATTTACAATTTTCATTCGAAAATTGAATATTACTACGCATGTAAGTTGCCCATATAATCTGAATAACGCCTTCGTCAAATAAATATTCATATTTTTTTGAATTACATTTTTCCATTGTATTTTTTAGAGATAAATAATTAAAAAGAAGTTGGAAAAAATCCTTATTGCTTAATTTATAATTACTCAAAATTTTTAAAACTTTCCTAAACCATTTCGGATGTAGTATTATCTGTTTCACTACTCCAAAAGCTTTTAATATATTTCTATAAAACCATGATTTATCTTCATAAAGAGATTTTCTTGGCCAAGCACAATCTTTTCCTTTTTTCTGTTTATAATAAAAATCAGCTCTTAAAAGAGTTGATTTCCCTACACCAGATATTCCACAATATTCAGTTATGTTTTTACTTTCTAACTGCATTACTAATTGCCTCAACATAAGTTTTCATATTATTTTCGAAATTATATAATTCATGAACTCTTTTTATTCCAGCCACACCCATATTTTCTCTATCTTTTTTTGATAATGAATACATTTTCATCATTGCTTCACATAAAGCATCAACAGAATTCTTAGGAATTACTATACCTGTTATATTATCTTCAATCACCTCTGTAAAACCCGAAGCATCAGAGGCTATAACAGGCGTACCACAAGCCATTGCCTCGACAGCAGCAACCCCAAAACTTTCACTATCTAGTATACTAGGAAAACATGCGACATCCATATGAGATAATACTTCAGGGACTAATTCGTTTTTTATAAATCCTTTAAATATCATTTCTGAATCCAACCCTAACGAATCTGCTAATAACTTATACTCATCTAATGCTGTTCCTCTTCCATAAATTACAAGTCTAGATTTAACATCAGGCTGTAGTTCCTTAAATTTCTTATATGCTTTTAATAAAATATCAATCCCGTATTTTTTTTCGATTTTTTTACAATCCCAAATTCAAAATAATCATCTTTATCTACAACTCTAGGATAAAATATATTTAAATCAACCCCAAAGGGGGTTACTATAATGGGTTTATCTTCGTGATAATACTCTCTTACCTTTTTTGCCATAACGTGGCTTGTAGAAGTAATTACGTCAGCATTTTCAAGATTTTTAATAACCCTTTTCATATTGCTTTTTGATTTAAATGGATAATCATAAACATCAGCTCCAAAGACTGCAAGCGCCATTGGATGAATACCAGTAAGTCTAGCCATAGTACCAAAACCAGATGCATAATGACTATTAACAAGATCATATTTTCCATTTTCAATTTCTTTTTTTAAATATGGAACATTTAAGTAATATCCTTTTTTACCAGAAAATGGTAATTTTACAATTTTAACTCTTTTGTCAAAATCAGAAAGTAATTTATTGTAATCAGGTAATGTATACAATGTAATATCATGTCCCCATTCTACTAATTGATTAGCTATTTTTTTTACATGTATTGAATTTCCTGAAGAAATAAAAGCAATTTTCACACACACATCTCCTCTAAATATTTTGCCATATGGCTTTTTTTACATTTAAAATAACTTCCTCCTGGGATTGATTAGCATCAATTTCAACAATTTTCGTTTGTTCTGAAAACTGAATCATTTGTATTCTCTCAGTTAGATTTTTACTAGTTTCCAAATCAATTTCACCTGGTTTTCTTGATTGAGCTACTTCAGGTGAGACAATTAATTTTATAGCCAAATCTGGAGGAGAAAGTTTTGCTATTCTAAATGATTCAGCCTCTTTACTTGCACACAATCCTTTTTGATTATTTAATTTTGGTCCATCACAGAGTCCAGAAAATTCGCTTTGAGGATATCTATCGGTTATAACTACATATCCTCTTGTTCTACACCTTCTTGCAGAAACTAATTTCTTGATTCTTTCTCTAGAGAGAGTATATATCCAAACCTTTCTAGCCAGACCAATTGTCTTATTTGTTTTATTCTTCTCATGCAAATTAGCATCATTAAAATTATTAGTGATTTTTAATATTCCTAGTTTTTGTGCTAAAACTTTTAAAATTTTTAATGGTGCTCGAAGTAACGAACTATCGCCATCACCACTACCTAAATAAAAACAACGAACATCTACTACTTTGATAAGCCATTTATGAATTTCTTTGATAGTAGAACTTTTCCCTGCTCCATCAGATCCCAAAAATGCAATTAATATTCCTCCGGTCGCTGATCTTCTTCTAAGAAATGAGTTTTTAGTATGAAGATATCTCTTCTTTATTTCCGATATAATTCTCTGAAATTCACGCTTATGTCGCTTAATCGAATTGTATAAACCACTCCCCTGTGAATAACATAACCATTCTTTATAGAGACATCGTTTTATCTTATAAGAAGTTGACCAAGTGAATCCATTTGTATATGTTTTTTTTATTAATATCTTTAATCTATTCGACAAAGAATCCTCTTCATCTAATATATTACAAAAATCAGGACATCGTTCTTTTAACCAACAAAATTCATAAGCTGTATTTTTTTCAGCAGAAACCTTTTTAAAACAATCACGTAATCTAGCTTTCATACCAAGACGTATTATTAATAACAACAATTCATCATATTCTGATGATAAATAAGCATTATATTCACTATCCCATCTACGATTTTTTAATATTTTTTCTTCAAAAGGAACCTGAAATCCCTTTAAATGTTTTTCTCCTATAACTAGCTGACTATGTAAATGAAGATGTATAATTTTTCCTGTCTCATAATCAAAACCTAAATAATCTTCAATACCTACATAAGTACGTTCACTAGGCGTATAAAAATGTTTAAACTCTAGCTTATTTAAAATATTTAGTAATTCAAGATATTGAGTTCTATCTATTAATATATCTAAATCGTCTATACCTAATAATGCGTCAGAAAAATGTTGATTGCTTTTCCAATGACAGTATCTAATATCATTGTTCATTTCATCTAATAGTGTTCTGACAATTCTTAATTCTTTCACTGTTCAAAAACCTCCACAATTTTATATAATAAATAATTATTTAAGAATTAACTCATTGTTTTACTTCCAATATATCTTCTAGCCTCCTTAAAACAATCTATTGGAGATAAAAAAAGCCTTTTAAGGCATAGGGATTCTCATTTTTGATACCTCTTGAAATAAATTCTTTTCCAAATTGCTAAAAATGCATATCTTACAAAACAATAGCAACTAAACATTAAAGATAAATTTTCTATTTTTCTATATAAGTACCATATTCCCTTAATAGCTTTAATTTTATTACTTGATAAAGAATTATCAGTTCTTCTATATTGAGCCAAAATCAAATCCAACCCATAACAGGGATATCCTGCTTTTAAAATTTGTAACCAAGTAGCCGCATCTTGTCGTCTTCTGATTAATGGCATTTTTAATAACGATTTATCTATTTTACTTGTATCAACCATTATTCCTACAGTTTGTAATAAATTGTTTTTCAAAAAAGATTCATAATCAACCTTGATAAGCATATGTATCTCTTTTTCTAAATCCTTACCTAAATCATCTATCACTTCGTAAGATGTACAAGAAAAAGCTATATCTGTGGATAACATAAAACTTACTTGTTTTTCTAACTTATCTTTCTTCCAAATATCATCAGCATCAAGATATGCAATAAAACGTCCTTTTGATATATCTAAAGCAGTATTTCTTGCAACAGCTGCTCCAGAATTATTCTCTAATTTATACAATTTTATTCTATCATCAGTATTCATATAGCTCTCTACAATTTTACAGGTTGAATCTGATGAACAATCATCCACAATTATCATTTCAAAGTTCTTAAATGATTGATTTAATACTGATTCTATTGTATCAGTAATATATTTTTCACTATTAAAAGAAGGAGTTATAATAGAAATCAAAGGGTTTCCAATACCATTAAGAATTTCAACTTTATCTAATAATAATTGGTTATAATGATTACACATAAAAAAAACTCGACTTCATTTTAGATAGCCCCCTTTGAGAGCAAAACAGAACTGACTGTCTTAAATAATATTTTTATATCTCCAATAAGCGATGCTTCTCTAGGATATCTTGCTTCTATCTTTACTCTCTCATTAAATGGTATATCACTACGTCCTCCGGTTTGCCAAGGTCCTGTAATACCAGGTTTTACTTTAATAATTTCATTGTATGCAAAACCCATGTCTTCTATTTCCCTTATAAGATATGGCCTTGGTCCAACAAGCGACATTTCTCCTTTTAATACATTAATGAATTGTGGAAATTCATCAATGGAAGTCTTCCTGATAAAATGCCCTATTCTTGTTATTCTAGGATCATTCTCAAGCTTTTTATTGGTAAGATACTCATTTCTGATATCCTCATCATCCATCATAAGTTTACTTAATACATCTTCTGCATTAGGTACCATAGACCTGAACTTATACATCTTATATATCTTGCCATCTTTGCCAATTCGACTTTGTACAAAGAATACTGAATCAAAATCACCATCAAGCATATAAGCTATCTTAATAACAATGACAAAGACAACAACAAAACAACATCCTACAAGTCCTCCCAAAATATCTATAAACCTTTTTAAAAACACATAATAAAAAGGCTTAACATCATCCTTACTATAAAACTCCTCATAACACTCTCTACATAAATGATACTTATTCACTTTAAAATCTGTGGAAACATTAGGTTTATATTGAATCTGTTTACCACAGAATGCACAATTATTAACTTCATCACTAGTGTTTCTTATATCATCCACATATGCTTCCAACTTCAATCTCCTCCCCCTTCAATAAAAAAAAGAACATAGTTTATCTATCCAATAGGTACATACATATCGGACAAATAAACTATGTTCAAACACTCTATATATGTGGACACCATCATATATACCATACTCTGCATTTCTTTTCTGCTCTGCGAATTGCATAGACAAAATAAAACAATCAAGTTATTCTATTTAATTTTTATCCATCGAACTTTTGGTTCTGCGACATTTTTACCTAAAAATATAGAAGACTTATCCTTTCTTAATGGTTTACAGTCTTTTTATAATAAAATAGCTATGATTAAATGTTTGTTATTATTTTTTTGCCCATGAAAAAGAGCAGTTGAGTTTAATAAGCAAAAAAATAATAAGCTTCAGAAGATTACAAGAATCTTATGCGGCTTATTTCTTCTTTTTCGAAATTTTATCAATCTGTTCTTTCTTAAATTCACGACTAGGATGTACATAAACATTTAATGTGATTGAAACATCTGAATGCCCTAATGTTTCACACAACACTTTATAATCAACTTCCTGTTTAACACATTCTGTAGCAAATGTATGTCTTAAAGTATGAAACTTATAGTTGCTAATATTCAGTAAAAGACACAATCGCTTGTGTCTTCTTTCAACTGTAGTAGGATCTGGTATCTTATCATTGTTTGTAACAATATAATCAGTATCCTGACCATCACATAACTGTTTGTACATCAATAAATACTTGCATAGAAAATTAACAATAGTTACTTCTCTTTTAGATGATTCTGTTTTTGGCTCTAATAGCATTAGAGTTGTTTTTGAATCTGGATTATCTTCATCTTCAAGTCTTTCAACAGTTCTTCTGACATAGATAACACCATTGACAACATCAATATCTTGCCATTTTAAGCCACATATTTCACCTAATCTCATACCACTATATAAGCTTAAATAACTTGGAACAGTATAAATATTAATGTTTTCTTCACAATATTGGGATAATTTTTCAAATTCATCATCGGATAATACTGTTGCAACTGTTTTTGAACGAGATAGTTTAATACGTGATAAATCAACATGTTCAATGTTATATCGTTCCTCAGCATATTCTAATATACCTTTTAATACAGTTCTAATAGAATTAAGCATACTAGGTGATAATTGATTATCTTCTTTAAGCTTTGTAAAGTAATCACGATAATCATATGCATCTAATTCATCAATATTTTTATCCTGGTATAAATCATTTAAATGGCATTTAATGATCTTTTCGTATTTAACGTAAGTTGATATCTTTACTTCCAGTTTTTTATATTTAAGCCATTCCTGTGATACAAGATTAAATTTCTTATCTTTTTCCTGCATAATCTTTTCCTCCTTTCCACCTACTAATTAAATCACTTGAAATCACATTATTTTAGATATATTCAAGATTAATGTAATTTTTATCTATACTTAATTTCGTTAACTAGTTCGCAATTATAAAACTTGTGCGAATTTTAACTTTTTTCTTTTCAAATGTAAAAAAATATGGTAGTATGTGTGTCGAAGATTCTTGTAATCTTTTGCATAGTTTATTTTTTCGGTATTAAATATTTAAAATCAATAAGGCATATTTAAACAAAATTGGTTAAAATATGCCTTTTTATTATTGTATTAAATTGGTTATATCTTTCCTCATTATATTCCTTAAATAATTCAAAGAATTTATATACAAGCATAATATCTTTGCCTTGTATTCCTCGCCAATACATATCAATACAAATATTTATAAGCTCATCATCCGTATTACTTAACAATACATTTTCATTGATATCAAATATAAATAACAACTTTTCGATAATATCACTTCTTGGCATTTTTCTATCATTCTCATATTGAGCAACCCTAACAGCAGCACCATTTTCTTTAAATCCTAATAATACACCTAGTTGAGTCTGTGTTAGATTCTTTTTCTTTCTTAAATATTTAATTCTTTCACCAATTTTAACCATAATTGTCACTTCCTTTCATATTTAACCATATCAACCTAAAATAATAGATTCCTCTAATTTATATTGCGAATTAATTACATTAAATCGCAATGACATTGTACTTATATTTATTGTAAATCAAATGAATAAATTGAAATTATATTATCTTCGTTAATAAATAGTTCTTTATCTCAGTTTTAAAGACAAATAAAAAAGGATGACTCAAGTCATCCCAATAGACAATATATCATCAATTATTCATAGCATCCTTTAATTTATTACTAGGTTTAAATGAAACCTTCTTTGAAGCAGGAATGGTCATATAGTCTCCAGTTTTAGGACTTACACCTTTACGAGGTGGACAATCCTTAACTCTAAATGTTCCAAAGCTTGAAATCAATACATTATCTCCTTCTACTAAAGTTTCAGTTATAGTCTCAAAAACACAATCAACAAGTGATTCTGCTTCCTTCTTTGTTAAATCTTCTTTATCAGCTACTTTATTAATAAGTTCTTTTTTATTCATATTCAGCCTCCTCTTTTTGATAATGGAAAGTATAGCACTACATTTCATTTAAAACAATCTTTAAAAACGACAGTTTTAATATTTAAACTTGATTTAAGAATAAAAATGCCATGCTTAACATGACATTTATTATTTAAACGGAAGAAATATAAATATAAACTTTTTAATCTAAATCTGTACCATTACTTGCAATAACTTTTTTATACCAATAGAAAGAATCTTTCTTATACCTATTATAAGTACCGTGTCCATAATCATCAGCATCAACATAGATAAAACCATAACGTTTTTTCATTTCACCTGTTGAAGCAGAAACCAAATCAATACAACCCCACATTGTATAGCCTATTAAATCTACACCATCTTCATTAATGGCAGCATCCATAGCTTTAATATGTTCTCTTAAATAATCAATACGATAATCATCATGAACTGTATTATCAGCTTCAAGCTTATCAGCTTGACCAAGCCCATTTTCTGCCACAATAATAGGAATTTGATAACGATCATAAATTTCATTTAATATATATCTTAAACCCTGAGGATCAATTTGCCATCCCCATTGACTTGTTTTCAAGTATGGATTGGCAATACCAAATATTAAATTGCCTGCTGTTTTCTTATGATTATTATCACAACTTACACATCCTGAAGAATAATAACTAAATGTAAAGAAATCAACAGTTCCATTTCTTAATACCTCGTCATCTTCTTTTTCCATTTGAATATGAATTTGATGTTTATTTAAATAACGATTAGCATAGTTTGGATATGCTCCTCGGATTTGAATATCACTACAAAGCCAAAAAGTATTTTGTCTTTCTTGTTGAGATAAAAGTACATCATCAGGATTACAAGTATATGGATATCGACAAATACCACCAATCATACAACCAACTTTATATTCAGAATTTATAGAATGAGCCAATTGTACAGCCTTGGCACTAGCCACTAGCTTGTGATGCACTGCTTGATATTGTTTCTGTTTTTCGTCAGGATCAATATTTTCGTTTAAATTAGCACTTACACTTTTATCTTTAATAGATTGAATGCCTAAAGCAATAAATGATTTACCATGAACCATAGCATTGTTAATTTCATTGAATGTTAACCAATATTTAACCAAACCATTATATTCCATAAATAGTGTCTGACAATAATTCATGTAAAAATCTATAAGTTTACGATTTAGCCATCCATCATATTTTTTAGATAAATGATACGGCAATTCACAATGAGAAATAGTTACTAAAGGTTCAATATTATACTTCTTTAACTCTAGAAATACATTACGATAGAATTCAATTCCTTTTTCATTAGGCTTATCTTCATCACCGTTAGGATATATTCTTGACCAGTTAATAGACATACGATACATCTTAAATCCCATTTCAGCCATCAATGCAATATCTTCCTTATAGTGATGATAAAAATCACTTGCCTTATGAGATGGATATATTTCACTATCTTCTATTGTGTCTGTAAAACGTCTTGGCTGATTTTTAGTTCCTAAAGTTAAATGATCCATTGTCGAATCTAATTTTCCATCTTCATTCCACGCACCTTCAACTTGACGAGCAGCAGTCGCACCTCCCCAATAAAAATGTTTAGGAAATGCCATTCTTATTCAGCCTCCTTATATAATACCATTGTACCCACAAAAGTTACAATAACACTTACAACCAAAGCAATAATCATATAAATAAAATTCATGCTTGTTGGTCCAACACAAACTAATAATCCAAACATACCTACACTACCAGGAAATGCATAAGCATAAACTTTTGCAATACCAATAATAGCTCCACCAATAAAATTACCAATCATTGATGCATACAATGGCGTTTTCATTTTTACATTAACACCATACATAGCAGGTTCAGTAATACCAGCAACTACTGCAGTAATTGCACATGATCTACTGGTTGATTGTAAATCTTTATCTTTTGTCTTTAAACTCACTGCAAAACTAGCAACACCTTGATTGACATTATTGATAATAGCTGTAGGTAACATGATTGGCTCATATCCAGCTGTTGTAATCATAGAAATCATATATGTTTGTAAAGCAGAATGCATACCAGTCATAACTATTAATGGTCTAATACCAGCTAATACAGCAACGCCAAGGAATCCAGTTGTATCATATAACCAAAGAATGAAAGCAGTTAAATATTGACTTAAAAATGCACCTAAAGGGCCTAAAACACAATATGTAATTGGAATCATAATTAATATTGTCAATAATGATTCGGTAATAGAACGAATTGCATCAGGACTATGTTTAGCAATAAATCTTTCAATTGGTGCCATGACAGCAACACACATAATAACAGGGAAAATTGAATTGGCATAACTGGCAGCATAAATTGGTATACCGAGGAAATTATAAGTCTCTCCCCCACTAATACCTGAAACAAATGATGGATAAATTAGCATTGCACCAATAACCATACCTAAACCTTCATTAGCACCGAACTTTTTAGCAGCTGTATAACCAACTAATATAGGTAAGAAATAGAAACCAGCATCTCCTACAAATGTTAATATTTGACAAGTACTACTGTCAGTAGATATACCACATAATCCTAATAAAATTATTAGTACCTTAATCATACCACAACCTATTAATACATAGAGCAATGGTGTAATACATCCTGAAATAGCATCAAATATTGAATTAATGCTAATATTAAACTTCTTATCATTATCATCTAAATTCTCATCTATAGCTTCTTCTTGTTCAAAACCATATTTATCACAAATAAGCTTATAAGCATCACCAACTGATTGTCCAATAATAATTTGTAACTGTGCCCCAGCCCAATTTGTACCTACAACAATATCAATTTTCTCGATTTCATCAATATTTACCAGACTTCTATCTTTGACGTTAAAACGTAATCTTGTCACACAATGAGTAAAGAAAGAAATATTTTCTTTTCCACCTACCAAATCCATTATTGAATCTACTAATTCATCATACTTATTCTTCTTTTCCATAATCTTTCTCCTTTATTTAATTTTTATCTATGTTTAACAAGCATGACCGTACGCTTCATACCTGTATTTTCCAAAAATAAAACCTCAGCACAAAACATGACATAATAAAATATCTGTTAGTACTGAGGTAATGCCCAATTTTAATGGTTACAATCCTCTCTTGAACATAATCGATCAATATGTAACATCAAATATAAAAGTTCTTCATCATTTGGAAACAAATTTAATTTTTCAGCAAAATATTGTCGAATATGCTTCACGCATTCCAAAGATTGAGGAAAATCATTTCCTACTTTATTAAACAGTGCCTTATTTTCTGTTGAAATTTGATCACCAGCATTTTTTCTCTTTAATAAGTATTCTAAATGACTGACAAATCGTGAATAATTAAAATTTTTTCTATCAACTTTTATATCAAAATCTTTCTCTACTATTTTAGTTATCTCTTCAATAACATCACAATTATCATTTCGTTTAGACTCTCCATAACTCTCTTCTGAATTAATAAGATGCATTGCAATATTTGCAGCCTCACTTCTTGAGAAATTAATGCCCAATTCTTTTTGAATAATTCTAATAGCACTATATCCAATATTCATTTCTTTTGGATACATATATTCTATATCAAACTGTAATGGATTTTTAATCTTAATTCCCTTTTTTTCTCGCTCGATAGCAAAATTAATATGATCGGCTAGAGTAAACACAAGATTTTCATTAAAATTAGCTTCAATTTCTTTTTGTGCCAGTTCTAAAATTCTTATACTTATATCAAAGATTTCTTCTGATATATCGTTTAAAACTTCTAGCTGATTAAAATTAACATCATAAAATGTTCTATCAATTTTACTCAAATCATTAAGTTCATAAGGTGTTGCAGGGAATCCAATACCTCTGCCAATTGCTATCAGTTCATGTCCATTTGCATCGCGACAAAATGCAACATTATTGTTGATTTTCTTATATACTTTCACTGAGTTAAAACCTCTCTTCAATACGAAACTAATGTTGAACAGAAATTACAACATCTTCAATGTTTACTTTGTCATCAATGTGGTAATTACATAATTTAAAATTACTACTATTTGTAATTACCATAGGTGTAGTTAAGTCAATATTATTACTTTTCATTATTTCAAGATCTACCTTCAAAATAGGATCACCTTGTTTTACTTTCTGATTTTTCTTTACCAATACATATAGTCCCTCTCCATTTAAATTTACTGTATCTAAACCTACATGTATTAATATTTCTGCACCATTACGTGCTTTTAAACCAATTGCATGCTTTGTATTAGCTACCATTAATATTTCTCCGTTAATTGGAGAATAAATAGTATCACCATCAAAATTAAAAGCACATCCCTCTCCAATCATACCGCTGGCAAAAGCTTTATCATTGACTTCATCCAAAGGTATACATATACCATTAACTGGCGATTTTAACTCTAAAATCTTATTTATCTTTTTAAAACCAAACATATCATATCTCTCCATTTTCCATAAAAAAACTCTTCAAAACACATACAAAATAACCAGATTTTCATCTAATCGTTATTAGGTAATGCCTCGAAGAGTTACAATCCTTTTTACTTGTTAAATATATTGTAAAATTATATTATTAAATTGTCAACAATTTTTAAAGTTATTTTGGTGTTATTTTCAGCATTTAGCTTGTTTTATTAATTGTTTGCATCAGATGATTTTATATACATAATATCATAGCTTTGTAAATCATTATGGTTTTATATCTAAATCTTCAATACCATATAACAACACAATATCATCTTCAATATCTAATATCTGTTTATCAAACCCATTTTTTGAGAACAAAGCATAATAAACGTTATTATCCTTATTTAATGCAGATAATTTAGAAATTGTATTGAGATATTCTTTATAAGAGAACGGAGCTCCCTTAAATTTACATTCTCCAATTAAATAGCATTTTTCTCTCTTTGACATTGCAAAGATATCTATTTCAGTTTCTTTCGTTACTAATTTGTTATGTTCTCTAACTGTTGTTTTACCAAACCATTTTCCTATTTTTTCATATCTAAATGGCAATTTATTTTGTAACTGTAATTTTGTTAAATATTGCTGGCAGACTTTTTCAAATGTTATAGAAGCATAACGGTTTAATTCAGGTTCAATTGCATACTTATACACACCTTCTACATCACCATCTTCAAGACTTGAATAATTTGAAAAAACAAAAGAGTACCAGAATCTAAAAAACTGATCAGTTAACTGATATATGCCTCTATTATTATTAGATATTTCCTTGTTTCCTGCATTTATAGATACTTCTCTTTCAATGATACCTAATTCAATAAGATTTTTTAGATAAACGCTTGTCTTTGAAACATTATCTATTAAAGTATGTGTTGATATTTCATTGATTTTTGTATTACCTAAAGCTATAGCTTCAATAATAGAGTTATATAAAGATGTTTCTCTTAATTCCTGATGTAACAAGAATTCTACTTCATTAAATAATATACTACCTTTTGTAAGAATATTATTCTTAATGTTATCTTCAATAGACAGTTCTGAATCAAACTGATTAAGATAATGTGGAACACCACCTAATATTGAATAGGTTATTATTTGTTCTTCTATGGAATAATTCGGAAAAAAGTTTCTTGCATCATAAAAATCCATTTCTTTCATCTTATATATGCCTGTAGCTCTTCCATATAACGGATTCTTTTGTCCTAACAATTCCTTTTCAATAAAACTCATAGCACTACCACACAAGACAATCATAACATTTTCATTCTTTAAAGTTGTATCCCATAGATTTTGAAGTATAGAAGGAATAGCTGTATTGTTCTTGCATATATATGGAAATTCATCAATAACAACCAATTTTTTACCTTCAAATGGCAGTTCAGTAATTGACTTTAGAGCTTGCTCCCAATCATTAAATGTATCCAGATATTGGCTAGCAGATATGTTTTCTTTTAATATTAGCTTTGAAAAATTACGTAATTGTATATTATCTGGACATTCCTGACATGAAAAGAAAATATGTTCTTTATCTTTGCAAAATTCATGAAGTGTTTCTGTTTTACCAACTCTTCTTCTACCATATAAAAATATAAGTTCAGCTTTGGATGAATTATAACGGTTATTAAAAAAATTGAGTTCATTTTGTCTTCCTATAAACATACATATATCTCCTTTTATCTAATCACGATTTATCTAATTTAGATTAGATAAATTATAATATATTTTTTATATAAAATCAATAAAAATACAAGTTTATCTAATCTTGTTTTACTAAAATCTTTATAGACTTTCATTATATTTACATTTTATATCAACAACAATATTTTCGTTTTTTTGATATCCATAATCATATCTGTATTCTTCTTCCTTAAAATAATTATAGGAAGAGCTTTATATAAAAACACTTAGAATCACAAATCTAAGTGTTTTAATGAATACTTTATATTTAAATCCTAGGAGTTTTATTTAACCTCCTATTTTAATTTTTAATCCCATTTCCTGTCCAATTTTTTTATATGGTACTAATTCACTTTTATCAAGCATTTTCATATCTGAATAGTATGGTTTCATTATGCGATCCCATTTGTTTTTCCCTAAAGTATGGTAAGGGAGTAAATCAATTTCTCTAACATGAGTTTCTTTTGCTAAAGATAATACTTCTTTTAAGTACTGATCTGTATAATTAAATTCAGGAATCACCGGAATACGCATAACAACTTTATGGGGACATTTTTCTGTTAAATAATAAAAATTATTCATTATTATTTTTAAATCCCCACCTATCATTTTAAGCTTGCTTTGATCTAATTGTTTAATATCAAATAAGAAAGTATCAATATAAGGTTCAATTTGAATTAATTGCTGCAAATCATATTGACCTGTTGTTTCTATAGCAATATTTAAATCTTTTTCTTTTAGATCTTTTACCAAAGATAAAGTTTCTTTAAATTGATACATTGGTTCTCCACCAGAAATAGTTACACCACCTTGACTATTTTTATAATAATCTATATCCTGCATAATTATTTCAATAATTTCCTGATTATTCATTTTTTTGCCTAATATTTCTAGTGCTCCTTTAGGGCATTGTTCAACACTTTCTTCACATAAATCATTGAATTGTTTATTATAAACAAATTGATTATTTTCAAATGTTATAGCCCCACTTTTACAGTATTTTTCGCATCTTCTACATCCAATGCATTTTTTCTTATTATAGCTAAGAACAGGTTCGGTACCCCATGATTCTGGATTTGAACACCAAGGGCAATGGAGAGGACAGCCTTTTAAGAAAACAACTGTCCTAATCCCATCGCCATCATGTGTAGCAAATCTTTCAATGTTAAAAACACTAATCATATAATTCCCTGCTAATTATTTCATCTTGAATATCAGGAGTCAAATTAACAAAGACTGCACTATACCCTGCAACTCTAACAAGTAAATCTGGATAATTTTCCGGATGTTTTTGAGCATCCTGTAAAACACCATGATCCACAACTGTAACCATTAATTGACAACCACCTTTTTTAAAGTAAGTATCAAATAATGCTTTAACTTTTTCTTTGTCTTCATACATCATTCTAGGAGTAAGCTTTATATTTTGAACACTCCCACCATGATATTTTGGATTAAACTTAACTAATGAATTTAACATGGCTGTTGGTCCATTTCTAGAGGCTCCACCTTGTGGATTATTAGCCGGATTCATAAAAACACCTTTTTTTCTTCCGTCTAAAGAAGCATCTGTTTCATGTCCCCATTCTGTGTTTGTTTGATTATTACTGATAACTATTAAATAGTATCCCATTCCTTTATCAACTCCTCTTTGACGGATACCTTTTGCAACATGTTCATAAAGATCATTGGCTAATTCATCACATTCTTTATGGTCATTACCATATTTAGGAACATTCCATAAATCTTTTTGAATCTTTTCATAACCTTCAAAATTATGTAGTGCTGCTTCGTTCAATTGTTCTAGAGTATATTTTTTTTCATCATATACTAACGTTTTAATTGCATATAACGCATCAGAAGAATTAATATTTCCATAAGTTTCATTTGTTCCACCTAATATTTCCACTCCACCATCTAGTAATGCTTTTCTTCTGCCTATGCAATCATCCATTAAGATACTTGTAAATATAAATGATACTTCTTGATTCATAATCTCGTAACTATGCAATTGACATTCTATACTCAAATCATAATAGTATTCTAATAACTCTTTATATTTATTGTAAAGATCATCAAATATTTCATATTCTTTTAATGGTGGTATATAAACCGGACCATTGTGTTTAATTCCATCCATAGGATCAACACCTTCATTGAGTGTTATTTGAAGTATTTTTAACATATTTAATAATATATTTGGAGTTCCAACGCTTTTGCCTTGTATAACAAATTCTCCACATCCGAATGGGACATATTGCTCTGCTGTTTTTCTATCTACTCTCATCGCATATTCAACTGCCGGAATGTTAACTTCATCATTATATAAAGTAGGATAGGTTGCCCCTGAAGCAATGCATTCGTATGCCATATCTTTAATATATTCAGGTGTTTTATTAGTTAACCTTAAAGTAAACTGAGGTTCTACATATCTTGTATCATAACAAACTCGCAAACAGATTTTTGTAAATAAATCGCAAGCCTCATCATCTTCTCTACCATAACCACCAACAATAATTCTTCCATTAACGGTAGTTCTTCTGTTTTCAATTAATAACCATAAAGATTTAATATATTTATAGGCTTCATCTTCATCAATTATTCCATTATCAATATCTTTTTTCAAATACGGTCCTAATACAACATCCATTCTTCCGTAATTAATAACACCAGCACATAACGCATAAATCCAAAATAATTGTAAAGCTTGATGGAATGTCTTTGGCTTTTCTGACTGTATAACATTTAAATCATCATAAATAAGTTTTAATTCTTTTTTACGATTTATATTTGCTGTCTCCATAGATTCTAATGCTAGTCTTTTTTGCTTTTCAATGACATCCTTTAATAAATACATAGCCTCAATAGCTGCATCAATAAATGAATTAGAATCCTGTTTCTGAATATTTTCTATTAATCCATCAATACCCAAATCCATCAATTTTTTATAATTAAGCATCATACCACTTAATCTTGCAGTTGCCATTAGGGGATGCTTACAATCAATGAATCTTCCTATTGTATCATTTAAAACGTCTTGACAATAAATTGCCTTTACATCATGATCTTCCCAATATTTATATAATGCATCTACACGAGCCTTTTCTTCATCTGTTGATAGTAATTCCTTAAATTCACGTAATTTATGAAATACACAATAATGACCAACACCACCTAAACTTGTTACACAACCAAATCCAATTGGTAAATAATCAAGTCTTCCAGCTATCATATCAGTATCTTCAATTGATCTAAACAATACGGGGAAAATTGTTTTTAAACAATTTATTTCTCTTTGAGCTTTATCTAATCCTTCGCTATCCTTATGTGCTTTGGTATAATTCTCCATAATACAAAGTTGCTCTTGAGGAGTCTTCTCACATGGCAATTTTTTACATACTTCGACATTTTGTGGACCGTCAATACTAATTCTTACCATATTTTTCTCCTTATCTTTATTTAGTATTTATTTTCTAAGCATTTTTTACCTTTCTACTTTTTAAAATTATAATCAAAATAGCAGTAACAATTGAGCCAGCAACTATCGCTAATAAAAATCCCATAATGTTTGTAATTGCATTAGGAATAAATGCAAGGAACAAACCTCCATGAGGCGCAGGTGTTGCAACATTTAAGAATAATGAAATAGTCGCTCCAACCATTCCTCCAATAACCGTTGATGGTAATATTACCATAGGATCACTTGTTGCAAAAGGAATAGCACCTTCAGTTATATAACTACATCCTAATACTAAAGCAGCTTTACCTGCTTCTCTTTCTTCCTGAGTCCATAATTTTGGTCTAACAAATGTTGCAATAGCAATACCAATAGGAGGAATCATACCACAAACCATAACTGCTGCCATAGGCTCATTGACACCTTCAGCAACCATTCCAATAGCAAATGCATACAATACTTTTGAAAAAGGACCTCCTAAATCAATATATAATAATCCAAATACAATGCCTAAAACAATAATACTAGCACCTGTTAATGAAGAAAGAAGTTCAGTAATTGCAGATGTTAACATTTCAATTGGAGTTCCTACAACATAGTACATTAATAATCCTACAATAAGTGTTGATAAAATTGGAAGAATTAGCACAGGTTTAAGTCCCTGGAAAGATTTAGGAAGCTGAATATACTTATTTAACAATAATACAGTATAACCAGCAATAAACCCTGACAGTATTCCGCCCAAGAAACCAGCTCCAATATTTGAAGCAATCATACCACCAATGATACCAGGTGCAAAACCAGGTCTATCTGCAATTGAAGTAGCAATAAAAGCTGATAATACAGGAACCATTAACCCCAGACCGTATGATGCACCCATTTGATATAATGCCCAGGCTAGTGTTCCCTCTTCTTCATAAGCATAAATTCCAAATGCAAATGATAAAGCTGTTAAAACACCACCAGCAACAACAAGCGGCAACATATATGATACACCATTCATAAGATGTTTATAAATGCCTTTAACTCCTTCTCCACTATTTTCAACATCTATTTCAGAAATATCCCCTTGAATTAGTCTAGTTCCATTATCGTTTAAAGCATCTTCTATAACAGATTTTGTTTCTTTAATAGCTTTACCAACACCAACTACTAATACTTTTCGTCCAACAAATCTAGATTCATCAATTCCTTTATCTACTGCTAAAATAATGGCGTCCGCCTCTTTGATGTCTGTTGCTGTTAAAATGTTTTCAGATCCGCTTTGGCCCTGTGTTTCTACTTTTATTTCATAACCTAATTCTTTTGCAACTGTCTGTAAAGCTTCGGCAGCCATATAAGTATGAGCGATTCCTGTTGGACAAGATGTTATTGCAACAATTTTTTTCATTTTATCTTTCTCTCCTTCATCCTTTTCGTTTTCATTTTCTTGAAATAATTGTAAGAATTCTTTTTTTTGTTTTTACTTCTTTTAATTCCCTAATAAAATCTTCATGAATTAATTTAGTTGCTAATTTTGAAATCAAACTCAAATGTTCTTTACTAGAATTATTTGGAACTGCAATCATAAAAAACATTTGAACTGGTATGTCGTCCATTGATTCATAATCGATTCCTTTTTCATGGAAACCATATACAATCGTTGGTTTTTCTACACAATCACTTAAACCATGAGGAATTGCAATTCCGTTTCCTATACCAGTAACTCCTTCAGCTTCTCTATCATATAAAGCTTTTAAAAATTCTTCACGGCTTGTAATCCTTTCGTTTCTGTAAAGTAAATCCACCAATTCATTAAAGACTTCTTCTTTATTCTCTCCTTTAAGATTCAAAGTAATTCCATTTTCAAATAAGACTTCATTTAATTCCATAATACTTTCTCTCCTTTCTTTTATAATAAAACTCCAGTCATATACTTATTATAATGAAACTCCTTACGCTTTCATTGTATATTGTAATTACTAATTTGTCAATACAAATTTGTATTTATTTATTTTAAAAAGGGAGTTGCTTTTTACAACTTCCTCTGTCATCTTACTGAAGCAATTCTAATTTCTGGATCAGTAGTTATTTCAATTGTATATTGTGCTAATACACTTCTTGTTAAATAAACCGAGTGTACTACTTGCAAGATTGATTTCCCTTTTTCTATTTTTAAAATTGAACTCATTTCTTCATCTATATTAATAGCAGAGACTTTTTTAATATCATGACTTATTGCAAAGCCACATTTTTGTTCAATATATTGAATCATTGATCCATCAAGATCTTTTTCATTTAAATCTGGAAATAAATATAATGGCATATATGTTTCTTCAAATGAATGTACTTTTCCTTCTATAATTCTAGCTCTCTTATAATGAATTAAAATTTCATCTTCATTAATTTGAAAAATAGCATTTTTGTCTCCCGATTTTATTTTTTCAAAAAGATAAATCTTATTTTCTATCGTAACATTTCCATCTTTAAATCGCTCTGATAATGTTTCTAAATTATTATGTTTATGAAATTCAGGTGGATTTATATAAACTCCTGATCCTTGTCTACTATGAACGAACCCATCTTGTTTCAAATGCGCAATTGCTTTTTGAAGTGTTGGTCTACTCACATTATATTTTTTACATAATATTTCTTCGCTTTCTAATGCACTCCAAGGTGCATAATACTTATTTAATATTTTTTTCCTTAAATCTAAATAAACGTCTTGATGCTTCATACTTCCCCCTCTTTTCGTAACGATTAATCAATACAAATTATCATTTATAAATTTATCATTAATAATTATATCACTATTTTATGTTTCTTCAAATAAAATAGAAATAGCCTTAGTCATTTTCCATATATTCCTTAACTTTTATAAATCATTAGTTATTAAATTTTTATAAGTTAAGGATATAAGTTTATCTAATCAAGTGCTTTTTTCTATTTTTTATAGACGCAACTAAATCTAGGTTAAATTAAGAATCTATGATATAATAAAATATGAAGGAGCTGGTTAAAATGAATAAGGCTATGCCAATAGGAATTTCTGATTATAAGGAGTTAGTTCAAAAAGACTATTATTTTGTTGATAAAACATTAATGATTAAAGATTTTTTGGATTACAGAAAAAAAGTCACTTTAATAACAAGACCACGCCGATTTGGAAAAAAAATTGAATATGTCAATGATGGCAGAATTCTTTGATATTACTAAATACTCTGAAGATGTTTTCAATAATACTAATATCATGAATACTGAGTATGCTTCTTACATGAATCAATATCCTACTATTTTCTTATCATTTGCAAGTTCTAAGGGAAATAAAAATTACCTTATTAATAGCATTAAGACTTCTATAAGATCAGAATATGCTAAATATCATTATATATTTACAAATATGGAAGAAAATGACGAGGAAGATTACTATAATCTAAAAGAGGCTATGAAGAAAGGAAAAAATTCTTCTTTAGATGGCGTTGAAGAAGCCATATTATTTTTAATGAATATGCTTTATAAATATTATGATAAAAAAGTCTTGCTCTTTGTCGATGAGTATGATACGCCTTTTATTGAAGCACATGTTAATGGTTTTTATGAGGATATAAGAAAACAACTTGCCTCATTGCTTCATAATGCTTTAAAAGATGCTGAACCATTAGAATATGCTATGCTTACAGGTATACAAAGAGTAGCTAATGAAAATATCTTTAGCGATCTCAATAATGTTGCTATTTATAGCGTAGCACGTAAACAGTATTCTCAATATTTTGGCTTCACTGAAGGTGAAACCAAAGAATTACTGGAATACTATCATTTAGAACTTAATGATGATGTAAAACAAATGTACGATGGATATCATATTGGTAACGATTATCTGTATAATCCATGGTCTATACTTAATTATGTTGATAATGAAGAGCTGGATACCTATTGGATTTATACAAGTTCTAATACAATGATCAAAAATGCTATAAGAAAAGCTGATATAACTTTTAAAAATAGCTTCGAAATATTAATAGAGCAAGGCTATGTTGATGTTAATATTGAATTAGGTAAAAGTTTCTACGAAAATAATCAGACCTCTACCTTATGGGGAATGTTTGTTAATGCTGGATATTTAACTATTGAAAATAAAATCGACATTAAAAGATATCGTATTGTTATACCAAATTTTGAAGTTGTAGATGAATTTAAGGAGTTTTTATCATATTATTTTGATTTATCTTCAGTTGAATTTCTTGATAATATCATTAATAGTCTTTTATATGAAGATAAAAACGGTTTCCTAACGTCATATACACAACTGTTATTAGCTTCATCATATCATGATCTCACAAGCGAAAACAGCTATCATATGTTACTATATCCTTTATGTCTCTATCTTTCTAACACTCATGAAGTTAAGTCAAATCCAGAAGAAGGTAAAGGAAGAACAGATATTATTCTAAAAGCTAGATCATCAAAATATACATCATATGTTATAGAATTTAAGCATGGTAAAAAAGAAGACAATTTGGATAAATTAGCTGATGATGCATTAACACAAATCAAAGAAAAGAAATATGATGCTAATTTAACAGGCAGAATTATTCATATTGGGCTAGGTTTATATAGCAAGAATGTTGCAATGAAATGGATTGTAAAATAAAAGTTTGGTGTTAAAACCAAACTTTTTTATATTTGTCTATACGTTAAAGCTATTCATAATCACATATGAAATCTATATCCTTAACTTTTCAAAATTTGTTATTCTTCATATGGTGTAACAACCCATTTAATACATCCATCTTTCTTATTACCAAAAACATCATATCCCTTTAAAATATCATTTAAAGGTGCTCTATGTGTTAATAAGAACTCTACATTTAATTTTCCTTCAACAATGTAATCTATAAGCTTTTGCATATGAATTGAATCAACCCATCCCGAACGAATAGTTAAATTCTTACCTCCCATAATATTTAAAGGCAAGTCTACTGATTCTCCATATAAAGCCAAAATTGATACAGTACCATTTGGTCTAACAATCTGCCATGACAAATCAAATGTTTGAGGTACACCTGCACATTCTATAGCAACATCTGCTCCTCGTCCATTAGTTAAAGATTTTGCTACTTCTATTGGATCTTCATTTTTAGAATTAACAATTACATCACATACTCCATTATCTAGTGCTGTTTTCAAACGATAATCAACTGTATCAACAGCTATTATTTTAGATGGATTATATAAACGTGCACATGCCATTGCACACATTCCTACTGGTCCACATCCAACTACTACAACTACATCTCCCTCTTTAATATTGCCACGTTCAGCACCAAAATATCCAGTAGATAAAATATCACCAACAAGTAAAACAGATTCGTCTTTTACATTATCTGGAATTAAGAACATACCATTATCTGCATAAGGAACTCTTACATATTCAGCCTGACATCCATCAATTTTATAGCCAAATATCCAGCCTCCGTTTTCACAGTGATTAGTAAATCCGTGTTCACAGTAATAACATTCACCACAAGTAGTAATACAATTAACTGCAACACGATCTCCAACCTTAAATTTTCCAACATCATTTCCTACTTCAACAACTTCTCCCACAAATTCATGTCCTATTATCAAATTTTCTTCAACTGGATAAACACCATTATTAATGTGAATATCTGAGCCACAAATAGTTGATAATGTAACTTTTACTATAGCGTCTGTTGATTTTTGTAACTTTGGTGTAGGCACATCCGCAAGATGAACACCAGTTGCTTTATTATAGATACACGCTTTCATAGTTTCTTTCATATGAATATCCTCCTTAATTTCATTATAAATAACAAGAAAACCATTTACAATAAAAAGAGCATTTATGAAAAAAATTGTTCATACTATTATTGATCAGTATTACTTTAACTTTTATCAATTATTGTACAACTCCATACCCATATATTCTGATATATCCTAACTGATATTTTCTTTCCTTGACCTCATCACTAGAATTGCCTTCAATTGTATAAATATATCCATCTTCAATTTTTTCAACAATTCCAACATGATCAGGATCATTATCACTATTCCAATCAAAAAATATCAAATCACATACATTTGGAGTATAACTGCTATCCTGCCATCTGCTATTGTTTTTATACCATGAAATACCTTCTTCAACACCTGAAAACTTTGGCACCGTAACATTCAAACAACCACTTTCATTAGCACACCACGATACAAAACATGCACACCATTCAACTCTTGAAGAAAATCCATACCACTCCCAGTAAACATTACCAGTATTACCTATCTGTGTTATGGCTATTTCTACAAGATTTCCACCTAAATGATAATACCGTAAAACATGCTCTACATAATCAACATCACCATAGACTGATGTATTAAGCTCGCTTTTCTTCTGGTCTGAATATACTTTTGCATTTGAAGCTGTATAGCCACCAAAGTTAGTAACAGCCCATGTTATATAACCACTTCCAAAGTTATAACCCTGAAGTGCTAACTTAATATGTTCCATATCTGTAGTGCTTTCAACATTAGCTTTTACAATGCAATCTGATAGATAATGAACACCACAGTCAATAGAATAATCTGCATTAGTTATACCATCAGGATATTCCTTATTATAACCACATGCTGATGACTGCATAGGATCATCACCCTGGCCTCCTGATTCCTGCATCATCACTGCCTGTATCAAAGGTACATAATCCTCAATGCCATATTCAATGGCATATGCCTGAATAACTGTTGTATAAGCTAAAACTTCTTCACTTAGATTAAGCGTTGATGTATCTGTACCAGAATCACTTGATAAAGATGAAAACATTCCAATAAACAATGTTATAAGAACCAGTATGATTAAGCCACCACCATATACAAACAAATTTGTACCATCAGTAACCTTTCTTTTAATATAAGTATAGGAATTATTAAGAATATTTTTTGGAGATAAACTGCTCTTATTACTGACCTGAGAGCTATTTATATTGCTATTCTGTTCCTTCAGCTTTTTCTGGTATTTATTTATTGAATACCTGTGCATAATCTCACTCAGGGATATTCTTTCGGTTTCATCATAGCTATTACCTGTTGATGTAAAGTTCTCAGGCTTTTGCTTTATTCTTGTGCTTTGATAATTATTTTCAGCTTTTATATCTTCAATATCAGTATTTTCAATAATATACTTAACATCCTTATAATCAGTTTTGCCGATTCTTTTATTCATCTTTTTTTCTATATATGATTTATGGTTATATGATTGGGCATCGTTTGTATTTGTATCAGCATAACTGTATTCACTATTATCATAATGATAATCATTATCATCTATAACAGTCTTATCATCAGCATTATATTCTGTATCATACTTACTGGAATTATTTCTATTCCGTTTATTTATGATTATCTTCTTAGCCTGTATTGCTGTATTAACTGCAGCAATCTTTTGGGCATTTGTTATAGTGCCGACTGTATTATTTGTAGCATTGGTATCATTGATTTCATTGGTGGACTGGTTATTATTAATGTCTTTTACTCTTAGATTAGAAATCTGTTTCTTTCTGATGTAATGCCTAAGATTGCTTCTCCTGTTAATGGTCTTGATATTGCGTACGGATTTCTTAGTCTTTATAGTCTTATTCATAAAAATCCTCTTTTCTATATATAAAGCAACAAAGAACAGCCACTAGCGTGACTGTTCCGTTTTTTGCTTTGTATCCTTGATGATATTTGTATTTTTACTCTTAAAGGTTTTAATATCAGCCTTCACTGATGATTTCTCAAAATTCTTAATACTTTTGACTATACTGGATGTTTTGACCTGCATACCCTCAAGACGGTTATAGATGATTCTTAAACCACATTGAACCTTATTCTTTTTATCGGAATACATATAATAATCATTTTCCTTCGGTTCCTTTCCCATCATGATTCTTCCAATGTTTCCTATATGAAGCTTAGTATTTCTAGCTTCCATTGAAATACTGTCAAAGGTCACAATAGCATTTGAAGTCTTTTCCATGCCATAGGATAACACCTTTCCTATACCATTTAAAGCATCCTTAAAATGAAGAAGGTTGATAGTTTTAACAACACCTTCCTTGCCTTTTTGCTTAACTGATTCAAGGCAGTCCTTCATTGAATCAATGAGATCAGTCTTAACATTATTAAGTCTTCCTATACCATCATCAACGGCCATCTGTGTTTTATCAATAGCATCTGACATACGCATCTTTATTGTAGGATTTTGCATTTCATTGAGCATCTGCTTAACATCCTGAAGTTCATTGACTACTTGCTCAAACTGCTTTTCCATTGATGAAATATAATCAAGAAGCTCCTGAGTATTATCAAATTCCTTCTTATTGTTATTCTTATATAACATATTCATATATTCCATGACTACAGGTTCTTCCTTGATCATTGGTAACTGTTTTTCCATATTCTTATTTCTCCTTTACTTTCAATTATTTTCTATCTGCCGGTTTTGTGGTAATTGTTTTATACAAATCAGTATTCTTTGGTATTCTGCATACAAAAGGAACTATACTTCCACCATACTTGATAAGACCACATCCAGGCTGTGCATTGGTAATATAGCTTAACTGCTCATCACTGATATTTAGTAATGTTGCAAGCTTTTCTCTATCCTGGTAGGCCTGATTAAGCATAACAACACATTCACTGTTTGATAACATTGTACTCGCTTCTACACTATCTAAAAGATATTCAACATTCTGTGTAACACCAACCGGATAGCCATCACGCTTTCTAAACTGTCTCCATGCTGAATTAAAGAAGCTTGCACTTTCCTCATTGGAGAATACCACATGAAACTCATCAATGATGATATGTGTTCTTTTGCCTCTCTTCCAGTTTTCATTGACACGATTAATCATGGCATCTGTAATAACTAATAATCCTATTGTCTTTAGCTGCTTACCAAGCTTAAAGATATCATAGGAGATAATACGGCTATTAGTATTGACATTAGTCTTATGAGCAAAAACATCGAGCGAACCTTCAGTAAACAGTTCAAGCTTTAATGCAAGACTTCTTGCTTCCATTTCAGGCTGTTCCAACAATTTACGTCTTAATGTCATTAATGTTGGTATTTCATTGTTTTCATAGCTTTCCTGATAGACCTGTGTAACACATCTGTCAATAATACTTCTATCAATAGGTTTAATACCTTCTCTATCCAATTGCTCAAACAGTGACATAATAAACTGGCTCTTATCACCAACTGGATTGCCACTGTCACCATAGCCTTCACTCATATCCATTGCATTGATATGATTCCTGCTTCCTGCTGCAATCTGTATAACCTCGCCACCTAGTCTTTGAACAAGGGGCGTATATTCACCTTCAGGATCGCATATTATAATGTCATCCTCACCTCTAAGTCCTATTGCATAGACCTGAAGCTTTGTTATCATGGATTTGCCTGAACCTGGGACACCCAGATTCATGCCATTAGGATTCAGTAATGATTCCTTGTTCAGCATAATAAGATTGTTTGTAATGGCATTCTGGCCATACCAGTAGCCACCCTCTTCCATGATTTCCTGTGCTCTGAATGGAATAAATACTGCAAGGCTTTCAGTCAACAATGTCCTAACAATGCCAAGCTTATTTGTACCAATAGGTAATACTGTTGATAATCCATCAAGCTGACGGCTTGCTCCATAAAGAATAGAAAGCTTGCACATATATTTTCTGGCAGTACTCATTAACACTTCCGTATCGTTATCAAGCTCCTCCAATGAATCAGCAAGATGAACGATTGTAATACATCCAAACATCATACGCTGATCTCTAACTGTTAAATCATCAAGAAACTCCTTGCACTCCTTTCTCTGCATTTCCATATCATAAGGAATAGCAGCACTGAAGTTGTTGTTGGAGTTCTGTCTCATCTGCCAGTTGGCAATATTGGTATCAACACCTAATGATACTTTTTCTACTTCTCCAACTGCCTCATCTGTAGGTACTGTAATAATATCCAGTGAATACATAAGATTCTTGTTTAATGAACACAACTCTGCAATAAAGCTGTCCTTGATATATCTTGCATACTCAGATAGATACAATACTCTTCCATACTTATCACCAAGCTTAAAATACTTATCCTTAAATACTGGATAATATGGACATATAGCATCCTTGAAGTGATGTCCCTTTCTCATTGAATCTTCCATATCGAACATAAACTGCTCCTCTTCGCCATTTCTATAGAAATCATGTAATATCTTTAATCGTTCTGTTGCATCAAGTTCCTCAAGTTCAGAACCAAGCTTTGCAAAGTGAGCTGATAATTCAACAGTTGTACGGGCAAAGAAGTTTCTTGCTTCATCAATAGAATCCTTGAATGCTGTAATTGTTATATACTTTTCCTGGGTCATGCCATCAATATTGGCAAGGTTATCCAAAAGAATATTGTTGTATTCCTCACGCATGTCATTCATTCCATCATCTTTCATAGGTATCAGTATCTTTTCCTTGAAGGATTTAAGGTCTATCTTATGATTATTAATAGTTATTTTAGTAATAACAGAACTATCCAGTGAATTAAGAAGTTCACTGTAGTTTAAAAACGATCCTTCCTTTTCCTCTTTTGAAGCTATGGCATAGTTAATATCCTTGAACTTATAGCTTTTAGAAAACTTCTTGCCAGAGCAAAAGATACCATCCTTGTAGATGGTATCTATATCAATGATATCCTGAGCAGTTCTTGGAACAGAGAATTTATCCTTATTCTGCTTTTTTAATCTTTCGTAGCTTTTTATCATGCTTTCGCTCACGCTCCTCCCGTCTTTGTTTTTCCTTCATAAGCTCATAATAGAAATTATATGGCTTTTCAATCAGTTCTGTATTCTTTAACAGAAACGATCTTATAAAACTAACAGCAATCTGTTCTGCATTCATACCCTGATATCTTACAAAGCCTAAAGCTGCAAAAGGTACAGCAGATATCATGCACACCCAGCTTGTAAGCTCATTACCAAGATAATCAATACATAAAAAATAAAGTCCAACAGCTGTTATACATGCAAGGACAGAAAAAAAGCATTGTCTTAGGGTCAGACCTAAAAACATGCTTTCTGTATAATCTCTTATTTCCTTATTAATTTTTACTTCCATTTCAATTCCTCCATTTTCTTAGACATAAACAAAGGACTGATCGTTTGATTCAGTCCTGTTCACGCTTTTTATATTTTAGCTTATGCTTTTGTGTAAAATCATCAAAATCCATTGTTGTTATTTCACCATTTAAAAGTCTTTTATGCTGAATTTCCAGTTCAGTCTTAAGCTTAATCTCATCTATGAGTTCATTTAATTCATCATCGGTTAAAACATTATATGTTATTCCATCAAAAATCATTTTTCTTATTTTTACACGATTATCTATATCATGAAAAACTTTTTTGCATCCATTGGTTCCTGTCCATTTAGAATACCCATTTCAGATTCAAATATAGCCTGATCAATAGATTCTACCTTCATTAAATCATCATAGCATTCATAGCTCATTACAACAAATTCACAATCATCATCTTTTATGATAAAAACAGGCTCTTTGTTTTCATGGACAAAATCAGATATTTCATCAATACTATTTAAATTGTCCATGTCTTTCATTACAGGCATCTCTATCAGCTCCTTTTTAATATCATCATTATATCATGATAACTGTTATAACAAAAATGTATAAAATCATTTTTTATAGTCCCATCATATCTTTAACTATGTGGTCTGACATCTTTACAGTACCCACTAAAATTAGCATATTGAAAATTGTCTCGCCAATATAGGTCCAGACCATCGTTATTGCACTTGCTGTAGTATCCACATATGGTGCAGAACCAAGATAGGCTGAATAGATAACACATGATAATACAATAATAGCTCCTTCCATACAAACACCTATATATGACTTGATAAATGAAATAGCTATAGACTGTGTACCTTCACTTGCACTTGCTGAAAGTGGTATTGGTGACAGTGCTGTATACATATAAATCTTAAAGAATCGGCCATAGACTGTCAGTATAAGTATAAAAGACATAATGGTAATAAAGATACCACCAAGAAGCGTCACTGCCCATACTGGTATGCTTTCCATAAAGCCACAGTCATTGACGGCATCGATGATTTCCTGTGGCAGCGTTGTAGAGCTTGCACTTCCTACACCTACAGTAGCTATTATCTTTGACAAGATACCTTGGACGATATCAAATATAGCTAACATAATCTCCATACCATAGACAACCATTCCCCGTGCTATCGCAAAGCGAAGAAACAGCTTAACTGCCTGTTCCGGTCTTTTTAATTCTGATAGATTGGTACATGTTCTAACCATTCCTACGACAAAGAACAGTACAAGCAGTGCAAGCCCTATAGCTAGCAAAGCTTCATGAATACTTACTATAATATCCCATATACCTCCACCCTTGAAATCCTGTGGCGATTCTGTCAGCAGTGACCATATTTCAGCTAGTTTATCATTCCATGTATTAATGGCATTGGTGAGGTTATCAATAACTCCATCCAAGCTGAATCACCTCCTATCCAACTATAAGATTCAGTATTTCCTTTGCAAATGTAATAATAATTCCTCCAGCTACAGTCATAAACCCATTGGCTCTCTGTGAGGCATCATGACTCTTTAAGCTTAAACCAACCTGAACAATGCCAAATCCTAGAAGTATCATACCAATTGCTCTAATAAGACTGAATACAAAATCTGATAGATTATTAACCACTTCAAGTGGATCATCCTCTGCAAACACTGGCATAATGCCAAAATTATAAAGCAGTACTCCTAATATAAACATAACTGCAATCAACTGATTTTTCTTTGATTCCTTTAAAAAACATACAAATTCCTTTATCATTTCTTATTCTCCTCCATTTTCTTCTTTTCTAATTCATTAAAATATTCTTCCGTATCCTCATCACTGTATAATTCATATTCGTTATCGCTTAGCATAATATTTTCCCAGTCATCAATGTTATGTCTTGTTTCACCATGTTTATATGGTTTAGCATCACCATCCCGAGTATATTTCACATTGGGATGCTTTAAGATGTTATACTTTCTATCAAGTATTGGCCTTTCACCTCTGATAAACAAAAGTGCATAATCATTATCAAGAAGCCTTACTTCATCAGGTGTCAATAGTTCACGGCTTGCCTGCTGATAGTTGGTTGAATAATTGCCGCTATGTCCAGTAGATTTTCCATAGGTATTGGTATCAACCGTTTCCTTGCCAAGATATTCACTCATGAACTTGTGGGTACTTTGTTCATTGCCACCAAGATAATATAGACTATCACAGTTGCCAACAATGCTTTCCCATGCATCCTTATAGAGTGCCTTAATCTGTGCAAGGTTCTGGATAATGATGGATACAAATATCCGTCTTGAACGCATTGTAGATAGCAGCTTATCAAATTCATCAGGAAGGGCAACATTGGCAAACTCATCCATTAGAAAATGCACAGGTACTGGAAGTTCACCATCATGGACAATATCAGCCTGATAGTAAAGCATCTGAAACAGCTGTGTATAAAGCATACCTATTAAAAAGTTAAACGTTGAATCATTATCCGGTATGACTGCGAATATTGCTGTCTTGCGTTCACCGACCTTATCAAGTTCGAGTTCATCAGTTGCGGTCAAAGCTGCTATGCTATCTAGATTAAATGCTGCAAGTCTAACGCCAACGCTTATAAGTATAGATTTTGCAGTCTTGCCTGCTGCCTGTTTATAAATCTTATACTGCTTTAAGGCTAAGCTATTTGGCTTAAAATATTCAAGCTTTTCAAACAACTGATCAAGTGGACTCTGATATGATTCATCATCCTCACGAACATCAGCTGCTGCAATCATTTCCATGACCATGGTGAAATTCTGCTCATCCTCTGGTGCTTCATGCAATAGATATAGGCACAAAGCTTCAAGCAGTGCAGTTTCCGACTTCTCCCAGAAAGGATCATTGGTCTGACTGCCCTTAGGCGTTGTATTTCTAATGAGGTTTGTAATAAGCTTTAATACATCCTTGTCATCATGAATATAGGCAAAAGGGTTATAACAGTGGCTTTTATCCATATTGATTAAATCTACTACCTTGATAACGTAATTATTTTCTTTTAGTAAATAACCGGTATCCTTCAAAATTTCCCCTTTTGGATCTAGCACTATAAAACTGGTATTGGTTTGCATTATGTTTGGTTTTACAAAGAACCTTGTCTTTCCTGCACCACTTCCACCAATGACTATCGTGTTGAGATTTCTTCTATGCTTCTTTCCATCAAGCCCTATTCGTACATTCTGGCTTAATATCTTGTTTTCAAAAAAATCCTTATCAGCATACTTCCTATTGACTGCTGAAGGACTGGCCCATCTGGCTGAACCATATTCCTCCTGCCGTCTGTAGTTCTTTTTGCTTGAAAAATAAATGATAATGCAGCACAGATAGATAACAAGACATATAAATATCATCCTTGGTGTATCATTACATATAGTGATAGAAAAAGGATGATTCAATGCTTCAGTTATATCACCTAATGCATTAAACAATCCCTTGTTGATATATGGTGCCATAATAAGTGCAAGCCATATGACTGGTATAACTAATACGACAAATACAATGATTTCAGACTTATCATCATCGTTCCTCATATCTGTATCTTTCCTTTGATGTTGTAGCCATAGCTGACTTGTTGATAATGTCTTCTATAAAATCATAACTTTTGTGTTTTCTTATCTGCTCATCTCTTAAATCAGTCAATGCCTTGATAATAATTCTTCTTTCAACATCAGTGACCTTGATAGTTACAATAGCTTCCTTCATAAACTATCTGACCTCCTGTCTTTTCTTTGGTGGTTTTTCCTGTCTTTTATAAAGTGCTCTATCCATTCGGTTACTGACATCATATGCAATCGTCTTAATGACATTAAGCTCATTCTTCATTTCCTTGGCATCCATGCCACTGAAATAGACTGCTGATTCATTGGAAAGACTTTGTCCACTATTTTCTACACCTAATTTTTTACAAAGAATATAAGCTGAGCTTTCAACAATAAAGCTGTCTCTATTTCTGTTGATGTTTCCATACTGTGACTCAAGCTCTAAGTAGCATGATTCTCTAATAAATCCATTAAGAAGCTCATTTTCAGTAAGGTTATCACAGTAATAAATAATTTTATCCTCTGATGAATAATAGACCGAATAATTTGATTTCATCTCTGATAATTTAACCTGAACACCACTGTCATCCAGCAAGCCATGTAGTATATCATTTGGCTGCATATTTGAAGCATGTTCCACATTGCCGTTGACCTGTGATACATCAAATACATATTTAATAGCATAATTAATACCAGTTGTACCATCATTTTTAGTGTATTCACCTTTAGGCTCCACAATCTGAATACCTTTTTCACCTTTTTTGACATAGTTTTTAGAAGTTCTCCAATGCGCTGCATCCTTTAGCATAGTGGCTTCTGGTTTCTGTGCCATAACAAGCAAGGTATTGAATACTGTGTAATCAGTATTAGCCTGCATTTTTAGATAATCAAGATACATTGAAGGATCATGAGCAATCTTCTTTACCTGTACATCAGACATATCATAAAGTCTTTTTCGGTTTTCATTCATCATCTTAGCATACTCTTCCTTTGGCATACGTTTATTAATATTGTTAGCCTTAGGATTTTCCTTGTTCAACATTGAATAGATATCATTCATAAATTATTTCTCCTTTTCTTTTTTATATTTATCCTTAAATTATATTCATCTATTTTCTCACCTTCTTTCATGATGAATAGTTTTAAGGATTTTGTTGTCATTTCATGACAACAAAAAAACACCGTATTTTTAAATACGATGCTTTATTCTTGCTATGAAGATATAGTGTTATATACTATTACTAAAAAATGCGTACTTACGCAATTTCTGGTAATAATACTTTTTTTTGTAGTTATTCCTTATTGTTAAAAAAATCAATTTTATAATCTCTGTAAATATCTGAAAATACTTCACTTACATCTTTGATTCTTCCTTCATTAATATCCTTATATCCTAGGAAATTTTATTTAGGAAGAAAAACAACCATCAAAAATTAAATCAGGTATTTTTGTCAATATCATAACTGATATAGCAATAACTAACACTACTATTTCATATGTAGTCATTACGAGTACCCTTTCTCTTCAGATTATTAAACCAAATCTTTATCCCATTTAAATATTATGATTTTTTATATCTACATAAATACTCTAAATTATGTTACAATAAATAAAAGGAGCTGATATATATGAACATAGCCATACCTATAGGAATAGTTGAATATTCTGAAATTATAGAAAATAATTATTACTTTGTTGATAAATCTCTTATGATTAAAGATTTTCTAAACTATAGATCAAAAGTAACTTTAATTACTAGACCAAGAAGATTTGGTAAAACATTAAATATGTCTATGATGGCTGAATTTTTTGATATCAAAAAGGATTCTAAAGATGTCTTTAAGGATACCAATATTATGAAAACCGAATATGTTTCCTATATCAATCAATATCCTACAATATTTTTGACATTTAAAGATGCTAATGATACTAAAGAAAAAGTTATATCTTATTTAAAAAAACAAATTTCAAATCAATATGGATATTTTTCATCAGAATTAAACAGCATTAATATGGACATATTTGAAAAAAAGCAATATGAAATCATTATAAATGAATTGCTTGATAATACTGCTACTTTGGAAAATATAACAGATTCTTTATTATTTCTCACAAAGATGCTTTATAAATATTATAATAAGAAAGTTATGCTATTTATTGATGAATATGATACGCCTTTTATAGAAGCTCATGTCAATGGCTTTTATGAAGACATCCATGGTGATTTAGCTTCAGTATTATCAACAGTACTTAAAGATAATCAGTATTTGGAGTTGTCCATGATAACAGGTATTCAAAGAGTTGCTAAAGAAAGTATTTTTTCTAAACTAAACAATCCAACTATCTGCACCATGGCTGATGATCAATATTCCCAGTATTTTGGCTTCACTCAAGATGAAACAAAACAATTGCTGGAATATTTTGGACTGGAACTAAATGACGAAGTTAAGAACTTGTATGATGGCTATCATATTGGAAATAGTGAAGTCTATAATCCTTGGTCTATCCTCAATTATGCGAACAAACGTAAATTGAAAGCATACTGGATCAATACTAGTGCTAATACCATGATTGTAAACGCAATGAAAGATGCTGATACGTCATTTAATGATGAGTTTGAATCATTGATAGAAAATGGTTATCTTGAAACCAACGTAAACATGGAAACAAGCTTTTATGAACAGTCTGAAACAGATACTTTGTGGGGATTATTTATCAATGCAGGTTATTTAACAATTACTGATGAAAATGAATATGAAGAATATCGTATCGAAATACCTAACAATGAAGTTGTTAAGGAATTCAAATCATTAGTTGCAAGCTATTTGAAAGTATCTAGCAGATTGTTATCTAAACTTGCTAACAGTCTTTTAAAGGAAAACCCAAATGACTTTCTTAAAGCTTATCAGGATATTTTATTGATACCATCCTATTATGACTATGAGAGTGAAAACAGTTATCATATGTTATTTCTCTCTTTATGTTTATATCTTCAAGGAACACACGAACCTTTGTCAAATAGAGAAATGGGATATGGAAGAACTGATATTGTATTGCAATCAAAAACACCAAGATATCCATCATATGTGTTTGAATTCAAATACAGTAAAGATGAAAAGGATAATTTAGATAAGCTTGCAGATGATGCATATCAACAGATCATTAGAGAAAAATATGACGCACCTTTAAAAGGAAGAGTCATTCTTATTGGATTTGGACATCATCTCAAAAAAGTTGCAATGAAATGGATTGTTAGAGATTAATTAAACACAACAACATACTATTTATATAACCAACAAAATCATAAAATATTGAAGAATGTTATATTAAACTTGTAAAAAGGAATAACTAATAGTGGTTTTACCCTAGGAATTTTTTTCAGGTTGAAAAACAACCATCAAAAACTTGATAGGTAGCGATGGTTGTTTTTCGTTATTTTTTATTCTTAATAATCTCAAGAATTAAATCAGTAATGATATTATTCACTAACAATATAATTTCCAATATACCAATTAGGAATGTTAACATACTAATGGTAAGCATAAATATTTCATATGTATTCATTACGATTACCATTTCTTTAAAATATATAAATATATATAAAATAGGTTGGGATAAAACCCTTAATCCAAACGTTTGGATTATATATTAACGCACCTTTAGAGCAGCCTTGCGTCCTAAGGCAACCACGTACTTTATTATATAACATGTAACTAATTCATCCTAATGTAAAATGGATAAATTACTATTTTACATCTTGTTTTATTTTCTGGGACTCTTTTTGCAGAGTATTGTCTTTTGACTTTTG
>JAJQFG010000103.1 GCA_021201315.1 Erysipelotrichaceae bacterium | reverse complement strand
AGACTTCTCAATTTACTTCCCATAAAATTTTACTTCCCATAAGATGAATGGGATTCAATTTTTTATAAAGATTTTATTAGTGAAAAAGATAAAATCAAGTACATGGAATTTTTAAAAGATTTATTAAAAGATAAATCGTATGTATCTTTAGCTTATATGACGGGTATATTACCTATTATTAAATATTCATCTGGCTCTGCCTTGAATAATTTTACAGAGTATAATTTTATTAATGATAATATTTATACTGATTTCTTTGGTTTTTCTGAAAATGAAGTAAAGGATTTATGTAAAAAATATACTGATATAGAATTTTCAGATTTGGAATATTGGTATGATGGTTATTATACTGATAACGGAACAAAACTTTTTAATCCGCGTTCTGTTGTTAATGCTATTCATGATCACAAATGTAAAAGTTATTGGACATCCACTGGTCCTATGAGTGAAATCGCTGATTGTATCGAAGATAATGTTGATGATGTACGAGATGATATTGTACAATTGGTTTCTTCGATTCCTGTAGAAGTTGAATTATTGGAGTATTTGGAAAAAGACAGTAACTTAGATGCAAGAGATGAAATACTATCGTCAATGGTTATTTTTGGTTTTTTAACATATAAAGATGATTATTTATATATACCTAATCATGAACTCATGCTTAAATTTGAAAAAATATTATCCAGAAAAGATATGGGTGGCTATAATGATATAGTTAAACAAAGCAAGCATATATTAAATGCTACGTTGGATAAGAATGAAGAATTGCTTGCTCAAATGATTGAAGAAGCTCATGATAAAGAAATTGATTTATTTACTTACAATGATGAAAATAGTTTAACTTGTTTGCTTAGTATTTGTTATATATATGCGAGAAAGTATTATGAAATAGAGCGTGAAAAAGCGTCTGGAAAAGGTCGTTGTGATATGACATTTATTCCTCAAAGATCAAATATGCCTGCTATTGTTATTGAATTGAAAGTCAATGATACACCTGAATCAGCTATTAATCAAATAATCAATAAGAATTATATGCAAAAGGTGGCGAATTATAATGAAATACTATTAATAGGTATGAGTTACAATTCTAACAGTCAACATTCCGAATATAAAAAACACAAATGCAAAATAATACAATACAAATAGAATCTTATGATTCTATTTTTCTTAAAAATGTGTACACTTATGATGTGATTTCTGTTATAGTATAAAAAAGGATGGTGAGGGACATTATGGAAAAAGTTGAGGTAGTGGTTGTTACAGGAATGTCTGGGGCAGGTAAAACCCAGGCAATGGCTATATTTGAAAATATGGAGTATCGATGCATCGATAATTATCCTATTGCACTATTAAAAGAATTTGGAGATTTAATACGTGTATCGGCACAATACTCTAAAGTTGCTATGGCAGTATCTTTAGGTGATGCCTTGGTTGCAGTTCGTATTTTATCTAATATGGATTGGGTTGACTTAACAGTTGTATTTTTAGATTGTGATGATGAAATACTATTATCACGTTATAAACAAACACGTCGATCTCATCCACTGATGATAGGCAATGTATCATCATCACTTGTAGAAGCTATTGAATATGAAAGAGAAATGGCAGAACCTATAAGTAAACTTGCCAATATTATTATTGATACATCATTATTAAAACCTGCTAAACTACAAGATAAATTAGAAATCTACTTCCATAAAGGACATACTGAAACATTTAGAATTACTTTTGTATCTTTTGGTTATAAACATGGTATACCTAGAGATGCTGATTTATTATTAGATGTACGTTTCTTACCAAATCCATTTTATGTAAAAGAATTAAGAAACTTAACAGGTAATGATCAAGCTGTTTATGATTATGTCATGGAAAAAGAAGAAACTAAAGAATTTATTGATAAAACAATTACTTATTATGATTATTTATTAAAAAAATATGAAGAAGAAGGAAAAACGCAAATGATTATAGGTGTAGGATGTACAGGTGGACAACATCGCTCTGTGACTCTTACAAACTATTTAGCTGATCATTATGCCAAATATTATCAAGTATATAAATGGCATCGTGATGCTGATCATTAAGGAGGGATCACATTGATATCTTTTTCAAGAGTTGTCAAAGAAGAAATCTGTTTCAATGATTTTGATAAGGATTGTGAAAGATCTATTCTTTGTGCCGTTATAAAGATTGTTGGAACATTATCTTACAATCAATCGGGTTTAACTTTAGAATTACGTAGTGAAAATGCCAAAATAGCTTCAAAAATTCATAAACTATTAAAAGACTTATATCAACCACAAATTGAATTAAGGGTAACACGAAAAATGAAACTCAAAAAAAATAATGTCTACTACTTAAAAGTATCTAAAGCTAAAGAAATCTTAGATGATTTATATATTGATGCTTTCAGGCATCATAATCCAGATCCATCACTAATTCAAAATGATAAACAAAAAAGAGCCTATCTAGCAGGCGTCTTTTTAGCATGTGGTAGTGTCAATAATCCATCTACATCTAATTATCATTTAGAAATGAGTGTTAATGAAGAAGATTATGCATTATTTATTGCTGGTCTAATGAATCATTATGATTTAAATGCTAAAGTCATTAAACGTCGTAATAAATATGTTGTTTATTTAAAATCAGCTGAAAAAATCGGAGATTTTTTGCGCGCTATTGGTTCATCTACTTCAGTTATGAATTTTGAAATCACAAGGATTGATCGCAATATGTCAAATACAGTTAATCGTATGAATAATTGCGATATAGCTAACGAAACCAAAGCTATGAGTGCTTCTTATGATCAATTACAAGATATTGCTTATGTCATAGATAAAGCTGGTATAGAAATATTAGATGATCAAACTCAACAAGTAGCTCTACTTAGATTAAGTAATCCTGAACTAACACTTAATGAATTAGCTAAAAAATATGAAGAAGAATATAATAAAACAATCAGCAAGTCTAGCTTACATCGTCGTTTTAAAAAGATAAAAGAAGAAGCTCAAAAGTTAAAACAAATGGAGAATGAATAATATGGAAACAATCAATAAAAAGTTTGGACAACGTATTCGAGAATTACGTATGATGCAAAATATTTCTCAAGAAGAATTAGGTTTTCGTTGTCAACTTTCTAAAAATTATATATCTGATGTTGAAAGAGGAACACGTAATGTTTCTTTAAAGGTAATAGAAAAATTTGCGAAAGGATTACAAGTACCAGTCTATTATTTATTTGTTTTTCAAAACCAATCAGTTCATGAGTAGTTTATATAAATAAGATAAACTAATAGCGTAAGGAGGATTTTTATGGAAACTTTTATCGTTCTACTTATAATTTTGGTAATTGTGATGTTTATATTAAGATTCTTTCTTCCTTTGTTTTTTTATTTGTTACCAGTAATTATAGTGGCATTTATAATTAGATTTATCTATGATAAAATAAAACATAGATCATCAACTAATGATGATCAAACTTATTATGAAAACTATTATCAAAATCAAAGTAATGACTCTGATGTTATAGATGTGGACTTTAAAGTCGTTGATGAAGAGGATACGCATTAATGTGGAGGTAAATATAAATGATATGTGCTAAATGTAAAGGTGAAGTAAGCGATGATATGCAATATTGTCCTCATTGTGGGACAAAAATTGTTAAATGCCCTTATTGTGGACAAATTATCTATCCTGGCTCTCAGTTCTGTGTTCATTGTGGAAGACGTTTAGATAGTTCTTCTCAAGATAACTATAGCAATGGTTATAGTCAAAATAGAAAGTCTTCTATAGGTGGTTATTATAAGCCTCTAGATCAAGATAATAATTATCATCAAAATAGTTATAACAATTATAATAATTATGATAATAGTTTCGATACTTATGACAATAACTATAATAGTTATAATAATACATATGATAATCAAAACTATGATAACTATGAAAAACCTAAGAAAAAGCTTAATATTCCTTTAATTGTAGGTGCAGTTGTAGTATTAGTAGCTTTAAGCGGTTTGGCTTATTGGTATTTATATTATGGAGCAAGTTCTAATGATACCTATAGTAATACTTATGATATAAGTGAATTTTATGGTGATAGTAATGATAGCAATAATGCTACAACAGTTACGAATTTAACTATTAGTGGTACCACTTCTGATACATCTAAATTTGGCAATAATGTTCAAGGTGGATTCGTTTATCAAACAAATGATAAAATATATATGCAAAATAATGAAGGTTATTTAGTAAGTATGGATTATGATTTATCTAATCAAGTTGTATTAGTAGAAGATGATGTATCATATATTAATGTAACTGATGATAAGATTTATTATTGTGATAGTAATTATGTTTTACATTCTATGGATTTGGATGGTTCTAATGATACAACATATTTTGATGAAGAAGATGTTTATTATGTGAATGTTATTGATAATATGATTTATTATCAATTAGATTCTTCTTCAGAATCTATTTATGTTTATGATATTGAATTAAAGACATCTAAACAAATTACTGATCATCAAAGCTACAATATCAATGTTATTGATGATATGATATACTTTACTGGTAGCGATGGTATCTATTCAATATCTACAACAGGTCAAGGGGAAGAAAAACTGATTAGTGGTGAAGTTTATAATTTAATTTATTCTAATGGTAAACTTTATTATTATATAGATGGTGTTATTTATAGTTATGATGTGAGTACAAAAGAAACAGTTACCATTACTAATGGTTATTTACTTAATATGACTGATAATTATTTATTCTATTATACATCTAGTTATGTTTTATATCGTTATGATATCAGTACAGGTCAAAGTACTAGTATTTATACAGGTTATTTAAGTGATGTAAGTATCTGTGGAGATAAGTTAATACTTACAACATATGCTTCAAATGGTTATGAAAAGGTATTATTAACTTTTGATGGGACTCAACAACAAGCTATTTTTGTTGAAACGACAACAGATAGTGGAGATTATGTATAAAATTGTATTTCCGAGGAAATATGATAAAAATATAAAAAAGAGTTGTGAGAATGTGTTTAACTACGCTGATATGCTGGAAGGAACACACCAGCCTCATCTCTTTTTTTATACTCGTTTTTATGTTACAATAATACTTATGAAATGAGAGGGAACAACATGGGAGTTTATACGGATTCAATTGAAGAGAAAATATATGATATACGTCCAGAAGATGCTAATTATACAGATGAACTATTAAAAATGGCTCAATCTTTTCGTGATTTTGACAAAGCTTTGGATGAGTTTATAGTTAATCATGGTTATAGTGATGATATTGATAATATAGATAATAAAATAAAATTTATTAAAACAAAATTTAAGGAAGCTCAAATGAAAAATCCAAGGAATATGAAAAAATGGTATAGTGAACATAAACGTATTGAAAAAGATACAGCATATCAACTATGCTTTGCGTTTCATCTAAATATAGATGAAACAAAGGATTTCTTTAGAAGGGTGTGTCTACTTCGTTGTTTTGATTTACATAATATTGATGAAATTGTGTATTATTATTGTATGAAACATGAATTAACTTATCAAGATGCTTTAAATATTATCCATCAATCACCTAAAGACAACAAAGGTAAAATAGATAGCCATGAAGTTTTATATACATCTACTATAGCAGATGAAATTAACCGTATTCATGATATTTCAGAATTGTTGAATTTCTTTAATAATAATATAGAACAATTAAGCTACAATAATGCTACAGCAATTAGAAATATTAAAGAAATATGGCATATGATAAAATCTCAAGAAGGTTTGGCTTATAAAGAAAGACAATTATCTAATCAATTTGAAATGACATATAAACAATTATCAGATTGGGACATTTATCTACAAATATTAGGATTTGAGGAATATCATACAATGCATTTGAATAAGGACCGTTCTTTAAAACCAATATTGGATGATAATCGATTATTACATCCTTTAGCACAGGAATCATTTCCTGATCGAGGTGGAATTAATAAAATGATTAATGGTGAACATGTTTCTGATGAAAGAGTTAGAAAATTGTTAATATTACTTGTATTTTATAAATTTTGGATGACTATGTATTTAGATAATAAGCATGAAAAATATGGAGCTCTTGGTGGAGATGCTGATAGATGTATGGATGAAATTAATCGTTATTTATTAGAATCTGGTTTTCCTACATTGTATGCAGGTAATCCTTTTGATTGGATATTTATGTATAGTTTACAGGATGATTATCCTTTAGAAGCTTTTAGAGGTTTTATGAGTCGTGTTTATACAAGCAATGAAGATAAACTTGTACCTCATGCATTCACAAATCCAAAATGATTTTTAATGTTTTAAAATAAATATAGAGGAAATTATTATGGATACACGTATAGCATTAAAAAATAACACATTACTCAAATTTAATCAGTATAATCAATATATTATCAATAAAGAAATAGGCAGAGGTGCTACTTCTATTGTTTATGATGCCTCATATACAAATAATACAGGAAACAAGAAAACGGTTCGTATTAAAGAGGTTCTTACTCGACAATGGGTAATTGAAACCAGTGGCAGTGCATAAAAATGC
>JAJQFG010000132.1 GCA_021201315.1 Erysipelotrichaceae bacterium | reverse complement strand
TGAAATATAAATATGATCATTATGCGTCAAGTGAATCAGATGGTCTAGCATATAACATATTAATGTAACAATTCCACCAAATATTTCTATTAAAGTGTCTCTAATGGATATATTTGTTTTACAATAACGACATTTTCCTCTTAATAAAACATAACTAACAACAGGAATCATGTCTAAAAAACATAATTCATGATGGCAGTTTGGACAATAGCTACGTCCGAATATAAAATCTTCATTTTTAGGTAAACGATAAACAACAACATTCGCAAAACTAGCAAAACACATGCCAATAACTATAATTACTAAGTAAAACATATTTATTCCTTTCTAATATATGTTTCACCCATCCATGAAAAATAATTTTGTAAAGAAAAGAGAATGTTAACATTCTCTTTAATTCCATCATAGATTAATCATGCTTAATCCTAATTCAAGCCCTCTTTTGAATTGAAAATAAGCATATTCATAGTAAAAAGTATTAAATCTTTTTTCCAGTTCATGGAATTCTTCTTCAGTGATGGTAAGTTTTCCTGATTGTATACGATTAAAATAATCTTCTAATAAATCAAAAATACCATCATTAATAATTTCTAATAGTGCATTTTCACCGTCTGGTAAAATAACATCTGAATCATAAATTTGACGAATAATAGTTTCTTTTTTCTGCATATTTAATCCTCCATTTTTTTTGAGGATACAATATTACCTTTTCTCTTTCAAAATTATTATATAATATTTTTTAATATTTATCAAATTATATTCATCTAAAATATAATATCATATCATTCCATGATGCATTGCCATGAGTCGATAATGAAGGACCTAGATGTTTAAAACCAAATGATTGATAATAATGAATCAAATGATCTTTACAGGTTAATATAACTGCTTGTTTTTGATGTTTCTTTGCTAGATTAATATATTCGTTTAAAAGTAATCCACCAACACCATTATGACGATATTGTGGCAAAACATCTAAACCAAAAACACATTGATGAATACCATTTTTAATATGTAACGAAGTATCATGATATAATTCATCCTTCAAAATATCATCATTAGTAGAACCACCATTGATAAATCCAATAACTTGATGTTGATATTCAGCTACTAAAAACCATTCACTAAATGTCTTAAATCGCTCTTCAAATTCTTGATAAGTTGCAGCTTCTAGTTCATTAAAACAGATATTTTCAATTTTAGATATAGTTAAAATATCTTCATATGTAGCTTGACGAATGATGATATTATTCATTGGTTATAGATAATAAGTAAGCAGATGAATTTTCTAAAGTTTGTTTAGCTGCAAGGATTTGATTAAATTCATTTTCATTACATGTTTCATAATTGACTTTTTTGGTTAATTTCTTTAATGATGATAAATCATTTTTGATTTGTGATTTAACAGTTTTATCTAATACTTTTCCATTTTTAGATAAAGCATAATCGACAGAGTTAATAAGTACTTCTATTTCGTTTTTAGCTACTAATCTTTCTTTTAAAATGGCATCATCTCTAGCAAATTGCTCTGCTTCATGAATAGCTCTTTCTATATCTGCATCAGCCATATGTGAACCATTTTCAATGGTAATACTTTGCATATTACCACTAGCTAAATCTTTGGCTGAAACACTAACAATACCATTAACATCAATATCAAAAGTAACTTCAATTTGTGGTACGCCACGCATAGCACGTTTAATTTTCTTTAGTTTAAATTTTCCTAAACTTTTATTATCTTTTGCAAGTGGTCTTTCCCCTTGTAATACATTAATTTCTACTTGTGTCTGAAAATTAGCACTTGTTGTAAATACTTGACTATGACTTGTAGGTATCGGTGTATTTCTATCTATTAATGGTGTTGCAACACCACCTAAAGTTTCAATTGATAATGTAAGAGGTGTTACATCTAATAAAAGTACATCATAATTTCCCATTGCTTTTAAATCACCAGATAGTTTTCCACCTTGAATACCAGCACCCATCGCAACACATTCATCAGGATTCAATGATTTACTAGGTGTAATACCAGTAATTTCTTTGATTTTATCTTGAACAGCGGGAATACGTGAAGAACCACCTACTAAAATGATTTTATTTAATTGTGCAGGTAATAGTCTGGCATCGTTTAATGCATTTTGCATTGGTAATACGGTTCTTTCTACTAATGGTTTAGTAAGACGATTAAAAACATCTCTAGTAAGTGTCATTTCAAGATTTTGTGGTCCTTTAGAGGTCGTTGTAATAAATGGTAATGAAATAACGGTTGATGTCGTGGTTGATAATTCAATTTTAGCTTTTTCAGCTGCTTCATTGATTCTTTGTACAGCCATCATATCTTTAGATAGATTGATACCTGTTGATTTTTTAAATTCTGATAGAATATATTGAGCAATAATTTCATTAAAATCATCACCACCTAGATGATTATCACCAGAGGTAGAAAGAACTTCAATTACACCATTACCGATTTCAATAACAGAAACATCAAATGTACCACCACCTAAATCAAAAACCATTACTTTTTGACCAGTACTATTTTCTAGACCATAAGCTAATGCCGCTGCAGTAGGTTCATTAATAATACGTAAAACCTCTAATCCAGCTATTTTTCCAGCGTCTTTTGTAGCTTGTCTTTGTGCATCATTAAAATATGCAGGAACAGTTATAACAGCTTGATTTACTGATTCACCTAAATAAGACTCGGCATCAATTTTTAATTTTTGTAAAATCATTGCTGATATTTCTTGAGGTGTATAATTTTTATTATTAATACGTTTCGTATGATTTGTTCCCATTTCACGTTTAATTGAACTAATCGTTCCGTTAGGATTTGTGACAGCTTGTCTTTTAGCTGCTTCACCTACAAGTCTATGACCATCTTTTGTAAAAGCAACAACACTAGGTGTCGTTTTCATACCTTCGCTATTTGGTATAATAGTTGTTTTGCCATTTTCTATAAAAGCCATACAGCTATTTGTTGTTCCTAAATCAATACCAATTATTTTACTCATAAATTAAATCTCCTTTCATTAACGACAACAGCAACCGCAAAAAAGTTGCATTAATAAATAAGTATAACAACAGTTCATCATATTTCCATAAGGTGAAGAATATGTCCTTTGGGTTTGACGATATTGCTGAGAACCCTGCTGTAATTGTTGTAGTAACATTATATATTGAAAATTATTCGGTTCCATTTGCACAGCCGTTTGTGCATATTCAACAGCTGTTGCATTATTGCCCATTCCGTTTTGTGCCATCGCAGCATAATAAAACCACATACCATTACGATTTCGAATTTGATCTAAAACATTCATCGCATCTTGATAACGTCTAGCATTGATAAAAGCAGCTACATCATTAAATGTACTTTGATCGTTGCCGTTATATTGATATTGAGATTGCTGATAAGATTGTTGATTTGAATAATTTTGATTAGTAAAACCATTTTTACGATTATCCATAATTGTCTTATAAGCATTCTGTACTTGTTTGAATTTTTCTGTATATTCTTCCTGATGTTCACTATTAATATTAGCGTCAGGATGATATTTTTTACTTAATTTTCGATAAGCTTGTTTCACTTCATCATCAGATGCATTAGGTGAAACCCCCAAAACTTGATAAGGATCCATTAATCTTCGGCCTCCATTCTTTTATTTCTCCTCAAATTATAACGACTCCATATTCCACTATATAAAATATTTCTTAATATTTCTATATTTTCAATAATTGGCAAACATTCAAATGCATTTGTTGCCTTAGAAATCATCATTTCTAATAATATATATGATTTATCTTCAAAATCATTATCATTCATATTTTTAATCAAGGGATTAAATGTATGTTTTTTTATATCTCTTTCTATGTCATCATAAGCATCCATTATATAGATATATTTACCTAAATAAAATCCTATTTCATAAAGATCATCATGCCATATATCATCTTTCATCGCAAATATATTTCCAAATATTCTTCCAAAACAACCTGCTAATTCATCAATACTTGCTTCTCCATTATTTTCATAAATATGAATTTGATTAAGTTCCTTTTCCATAATTTCAACTTTATTAGGATATTGGTTTTTGATTTTGTTAAAACCCTTATTTAATAATTTTGCATATGCTAATTTATTAATAGCCTTATCATCTCGCCAATCATCATCACATTTATAATAACTCAATAATATAGTCATCATGGCAGCATAATCGATATATTCATTAAAACATTTTTGACGTTTTTTAATAGGATGTAAAAAACAGCGATCATTAACTATTCGACTATCAGGCTCATATAAAGAAGAAAGCAATAATGATAGAAAAGTCATATCAAAATTAAGTGATATTTGACCACTGATACCATAATGCTCCTTAAGCGTCTGACAAAGTCCACAGTAGTATGATTGATAGATATCATATTCTTTAAATTTTAATTCTTGTTTATTTATTACGACATATCCAAACATATTATCATCCCTTTGTCTTCACCATTATAGATATTAGATATGAACGATAAATGAACAAAAGAAACGTCAATAACGTCTCTTTTTTATATAAGCTATAAATTCATCTAATTGTTTTTCATGAAAAACCGTGATTTGATTTTTTTGACAAATAGCTGCAAAAATTCCTTGACCATCTACTAATTTACCAGTAAAGGTACCATCATATATTTTATCACAACTACAACTTGGACTTTTATATTTTAGAAGTGCTATTTCTACATGATTTTCTTTAAATAATTCTAATGCTTTGTATGAGCCTTGTAGATAAGCTTTTGTTTTATCTTCACCTTTTATTGATATAATTTTTAAAGGATTATAAGATATGATTTCACAAGGATCACGAGGAATTGTTAAACCTCCCATAACTTCTGGACAAACACTAATGAAATGAAAATCATCCATAACTAATAATTCACTTATTAAATGATTATCACCTTTATATGTACAACATTCTCCTAACAAACATGCACTAATGCCTATATTCATTAATAATCAAAGCAATTTCATTGGCCTCATCAACAACATAATCAGCCCCTGCTGCTTCTAACTCCTTTCTTCCTCTAGATCCCCATGCCACACCAATACAAGGCATATGTCCATTTTTAGCAGTGTTTACATCTACATTACTATCACCAATAAATATACATTCCTCATTTTTTAAATGCATATCTTTTAAAGCAAGTTCAAGTGATTGTGGTGATGGTTTAACAGGATATAAATCTTGATTGCCATATATAGAAACAAATTTTCCAGGAAACAAGTATTCAGTTAATGCAACTGCATTGTGATGAGGTTTGTTAGTAACTACTGATAATAAAATACCATCATCATATAATTTATTAATAAGATCATCAATACCAGGATAAGCTTTTGTATTATCCAATAAATGTTGATCATATAATTGATAAAATTCATCTAAACATTCATCTAATAGATCAACATGATTTTCCCCAAGTGCTCTCATCATTAATTTTTTAACACCATTTCCTACAAAAAAATTATATTGTGACACATCATGTATGGGTAAATGATGCGATTTTAAAACTAAATTAGTTGTATTTGCTAAATCTATTAATGTATTAGCTAAAGTACCATCTAAATCAAAAATACAGCCTTTAATCATAATACCACTCCTTACTTTGGAATTATAACAGTATTGCAAAAATAAGAAAAGATGTTATAATAAAAATTAATTAAAAATGAGGTGAAATAATGAACGAATTAAAGAATACAAAATATATGAATATGATGACATCAATAGGTTTATTTATTGGATTTGGTCTTATCATTGTTAATCTTATTATGGGTTTTAATGATTTATATACTGTAGCTGGGGTAGTTATTATATTTCTTTTTAGAACTATAGGATATGGTATTGATCGTATTATTGAACGTAAAGAAAAATAGATGATTTCATCTATTTTTTATTTTATAATAACAAATGCAATTGCATAATTTTTTTCATGAGATATTGAAATTAGAGCTTGTTTGTCATTAAGATAAGGACAACCTGTATCATCATTCAATATTTCAATTTGTTGAAAACTTATTTCTCCTAATCCTTTTCTTTTAGCTTTTAAATAAGCTTCCTTTGCAGCAAAGCGTCCGCCTAAATATTCTTTTTTTCGTTGATCACTTTTAAGTGAGCTATAAACCTGAAATTCCTTATCAGTTAAAACCTTATGTATAAAACTTTCATGAGATAAATTCAAACGATCAAGTTCTATAATATCAACACCAATCCCTTGCATTAGTCTTTAAATTTCTTTTCATAAAGACTCATAAGTTCATCCAAACTCATAGAATCATCAATTTCATCTATAAAAGAATCTTGATCATCTTTTTTAAAATCTAACTTAAATTCACCTGTTCTTTCTTCAATGATTTTAAGTTCATCTTGTTGATCCTCAACTATCTCTGCAATATTTCTTAGGTTGCTATCAACACTTTCTTTAATTGAATGTTCATCATGAGTTTCTTCTTTAATCGTTTCTACTTTTTTGATTTTTTGTTCATATTCTTTTTCTTTTGGTTCTTCTTTTTCATAGATACCATAATATGGACTTATAATAGGAATAAGTTGGTCATCCTGTTTTTTAGGCTTTTTTGGTTTTTCTACTTTTACAGCCTTAACTTTAGCATTAGGATCTTTTTTGATTCCTGTCATTGGCGAAATGATTTCAGTCATTTCATATGTGGATTCTGTTTCTACAATTGGTTTACTTTTAATTTTTTCTTTCTTGACTTCTACTTTTTCATCAGTTTTTTCTTCTTTATCTTCATGACTTGGATAAATTAAAGGTTCACTAAACTTCTCCTTACGACGTTGTTCAGCCATCGTATCAACTGTTTCATAAATATCATCTTCTTCATCATGAGCAAAAAAATTTTTAAACATTTCTTATTCCTCCTTAAAAAGCCATTAATTAAACTTTAGTACTTTTTTTATTCAATACTATCAATAAAATACTGAATCTCACTCTTGGTTTTTCTTAACTTATTCACTAATCTTGAAACTTCTATTCCATCTTTATATGCAATAAAAGATGGAATACCAAGAATTTCTAAATCAATACATAAATCAACCATTTCATCCCTATCTATATAATAGAATGTCCACTCTTTGTTTTCATCAACTAATTCATTGATAAAGGTTTTTAAAAAATGACAATCTGGGCACCATGTTGTTGAAAAAACAATCATTGATTGACCTAAAATAGCTTTGTTATAATCTTCTAAATTAGTAATTTTAATTAAATTATCCATATTCTACTCTCCTTTAAATGTGGTTTCAATACGATATATAGGACCATATGGTGAAAATTTTCTTTCATATTCACTTTGAATATTATCTTCATAGCCTTCAGCATGATGTAAATCAAGACATACATCAATAAAATTCATACCAAATTGATTCATAGATAATAAAGTATATTCAAATAAAATACGATTATCTGTTTTTAAAATAATTTCACCATTATTTTTTAATATATGTTTATATATTTCTAAAAAACTCTTTGCAGTTAAACGTCTTTTAGCATGTTTACGTTTTGGCCAAGGATCAGAAAAATTTAAATAAATACGATCTACCTCATTTTCAGCAAAAATATCATTTAAATTATTGGCATCAACATTGATTATTTTTAAATTATCCAGTTTCACTTCATCTAATTTTTTAACTGCTTTTACTAGTACACTTGGATATTTCTCAATTCCTATAAAATTAATTTCTGGATAACGTAAAGCATTTTCAATAATAAAATCACCTTTTCCCATACCTATTTCAATATATATTGGATGATCATTATCAAATAATTTTGACCATTTTCCAATATATTGAGTATTATTATTAATATAATAATCTTTATATTGCTCTAATATTTCATAAGCATTAGGATTATTTCTTAGTCTCATATTTCCTCCATAGTATTATTGTATCACAGATTGATTCTTTAATCTATTTAATTCTTCATCAGTTAATCGGCGATATTGCCCTATTTTTAAATTTTCATCTAATTTAAGGTTATTCATTTGCAGACGTTTTAAATAAAGAACTTCTTTACCAAGGGAAAGAAACATTCGTTTTATCTGATGAAATTTTCCTTCATATATCTCAACAGTGACTTCGCTTATACCATTATTAATATTTATAATTTTTAAAATTGAACTTTGACAAGTAAAATCTTCTAATTGAATACCTTTCATAAATAATTCAATATCATTTTCATCTACAATCCCTTTAACTCTAGCATAATAGATTTTTGGACAATGTTTTTTTGGTGATAATAATTCATGCGATAGTTTGCCATCATTGCTTAAAATTAATAATCCTTCTGTGTCTATATCTAAACGTCCAATTGGAAACAAATCATCTCGATAATAATCATCGATAAGTTCAACAACTGTAGGATAACGATTATCTGTCGTCGCACTTACATAGCCAGCAGGTTTATTTAGCATATAATAAACATATTCTTCATAGTTAACATATTCCCCATCTATCATGATTTTATCTAGATGCTGATCAACATGATAATCATCTTTTTTGATAATATTTCCATTGACACTAACTAACCCTTGACGTATGTAGCTTTTGACTTCTTTACGAGTTCCATAACCACTATGTGCTAATAATTTATCTAATCTCATGAATTGTTTACCTCAATATAATATTCTTGAAACTCAGTATTATTTTCATCTAAATAATAACTGATATAAATTTTTATAGTTGTTTTTTGAGATGTTGTCCCTGATAATTGAATACCTTTATAGTAGTTATTTTCTTTATCAATGACATCAACAATTAAATGATAAGGTTCATCATCAAATAAACCTATTACAGGGCATGTTGCATTGTCTTCATTACAATAGGCCATGGCTATAATACTATACATGTTTTCTTGTGGTTCATCAATAACGACATCATATCGATAATAATCATCTATTTCATTATAGATAACATCAACATTAAATGGATAATCTTGAGAGAATTCACTTTGACTAGCAAGTCTATCTTTTATTTCATAATATGAATCATAAGATATATCATTAGAAGTACTACAAGCTGTTAAAAACAATACAGATAGTATTAATATTATTTTTTTCATATCATCACCGAAGTTATTATAACATTTTTAAAAGTAAAGAAAAAGGCTTTAAAAGCCTTAATCGTTAAGATTTACACTTAAATGTATCACAAGATGTTTGATCGATATCATGTGCTTCTTTACAGTGACAAGTACCTACTTTAATACAACTTGCTTCACATAAACCATCACAATAATACTGACATGAATCTACGCTACATTTCACATCCTTAGCCATGATGATCACCTCCATCATTATGATGGACAAAAATTTTATGAATATACAATTAAACAACTAAAACTATATTCTAATTCTCCTAAATGACTTGTAAGAGCCACACCATAATGTAAAGATAATATATGGGGATTAGTTTCTTCTATAAAATCATTTAAAGCATCTTGTAAATCTAATTCATGTGTTTTTTCTATAATTTTGATTTTCATAATGATATGATAAATCATATATTATGAGTAATTTGTCATTATTGGTTGATTTCTACCACAAATTTACATTCAAATGTAGCACCTTTATCTAAAGCAACAACACTTTCTTTTTCTTTGAATTCACCAGCAAAATCAACATAATCACTATGTCCAACCCATGGTTCAATAGCTAATAAACCACCTACATGCTTACTAGCCCAAATACCAAGATGATCATAGTTTTCCATATAAAATCTTAATGATTTATTATGATTTAAAGATTTCAATGTAACATATGATGATTTAAAATCTTTAACAACAATTGCATCATTATTAAATAATTCCTGACGTACAAAGAAACGTTTTTCATTGTCAAATAATAATCTTGTATTATGAGACATACCTTTTCTTTCAACATCAATGATTTTTTGATATAAAGATTCGTTTTGTTCAAATTCTACATAATAATCATTACTTGATTCATTTTCCATAAATGGACATGCAAAAGCAGGATGTCCTCCGATTTGGAAATAGATTGTTCGATTATCTGTATTAGTTACGATATTACGACATTCTAATTGATTATCTTTCAGTGTATAAATAATTTTTAAATCAAATAAGTATGGATATTGTTTTAAAATTTCTTCATTTGGTGTTAATTCAAATTCTACACAAGTATCAGATTGTTGATGTGTTTCATAAACATTATGACGAGAAAAACCATGTTGTGTCATTGTATATGTTTTACCATCAATTCTACATTCATTATTTTGTAATGCACCTACAATTGGAAAAAGAATAGGCGCACTATTAGCCCATAGAGAGGCATCTCTTTTCCACATATAGTTGATGTTATCTTGCATACCAATAATTTTAATAATTTCAGCACCTTTTGGATTTAATTCAACTTCTAAAAATTCATTTTTTAATATTGTCATTTTTCTTCTCCTTATTTAATTTGTCCCTTTATCATGACTTTTTGAATATCTATTTCTTCGTCAAAGAAAATAATATCAGCATAATTTCCTACTTTAATTTCACCTAATTTATCTTCATGAAGACTTTGAGCAGGATTATAACTTGCTAAATTAACAGCTTCATTTAAAGTTATACCAAGATTCTCATAAGCATTTTTAACCCCTTTATTTAAAGCTAAAACGCTACCAGCTAAAGTACCATCTTTTAATCTTGCTTCACCATCTTTGACATAAACATCATAGGTTCCTAAACGATAAGTACCATTTTCTAATCCTGCTGCTTCTAATGAATCAGTTATTAATGTTAATTTATCTTTGCCTTTCATTTTTAATAATATTTTAGCAGCTGGAAAACTTACATGTATACCATCTAATATTAATTCTGCATAAACGCTATCATTAAGCATAATAGCTCCTACAACACCAGGTAGACGATGCGTTAAAGGTGTCATGGCATTATAGGTATGAGTACCACTCGTAGCCCCAGCATCAATAGCAGCTTGAGCTTCTTCAAAAGTAGCATTGGTATGTCCAATAGAAACAATAGTATTTTTGTCTTTTAGATATTCTATTAACTCTATTGAGTGTTCCAATTCAGGAGCAATAGATATTTTCCTGATGATGTTTTGATGATTACCAACGAATGATAAATAGTTTTCAACTGTAGGTAAAATCATGCATTCTTCACTTTGTGCACCTTTATATTTTTTATTGAAGAATGGTCCTTCTAAATGAATCCCTAAAATTTGTGCACCTTCTACTTTATCCTTGCTATTATCAATATTTTCTATAGCTTTAGCGATATCTTCAACTGGCATAGTCATAGTGGTTGGTAAAAAGCTCGTAACACCAGTTTTTAATGTGGCTTTTGAGATAGTATTGATATCATCAAAAGTTGGATACATAGCATCACTGCCACCACGACCGTGCGTATGAACATCAATAAATCCAGGACTTACATAAAGATTTTGTGCATCAATAATTTCTTCATTAGTAGGATTTCTTTGACTTATTTCACTAATAATATTATCTTTGATAAAAACGTTAGCGTCAATAATTTCATCTTTTAATATAATCTTCCCGTTCACAATACATTTTTCCATTTTTAAATCCTCCTAAATTTATTATAGCACTTCATCTAAAAGTTTAAAATAATATCTTTATATAAAAAATGAGGTTTTTAACCTCACTTCTCTTCATTAAGTTTATTTAAAATAGAATCTATTTTATTACCATATTCAATAGATGTATCTAACACAAATATTAATTCTGGACATCTACGAATGCTCAAACGTTTAGAAAGAGCAGATCGGATAAATCCTTTTGACCTTTCTAAGGCATCTAATTTTTTTTGTGGATTAGATGATAAGAATGAAACATAAACTTTTGCATAAGAATTATCTCTGGTAATTTCAACACCTGTAATTGTACAAAATCCTATTTCCTTATTTTTAACTTCATTTTGTATAATATCTGATAGTTCACGCATAATTGTAGCATTCAACTTATCTTTTTTTACTGTCATCGTTGCCTCCTTATGATCTTTCTACTTCTTCCATGATATAGCCTTCAATAATATCTCCTTCTTTGATATCATTATAATTTTCAATCGTAATACCACATTCATAACCTGAAGAAACTTCTTTAACATCATCTTTAAAACGTCTTAATGAAGCCATTTTACCTTCATAAATAACAACACCATCGCGAATAAGACGAATGCCACTATCTCGACGCATATAACCATCTGTTACCATACATCCAGCTATATTACCAATTTTTGAAACCTTATAAATTTGTCTGATTTCTGCTTGACCGCTAATAACTTCTTCTAATTCAGGAGCTAGCATACCTTTCATAGCAGCTTCAATTTCTTCAACCATTTTATAAATAACATTATGAAGACGAATTTCAACACCTTCTTCATCAGCTTTACGTCTAACATTCGCATCAGGTCTAACATTAAATCCATAAATAATAGCTTTAGAAGCACTTGCTAATAAAATATCAGATTCACTTATAGCACCAACAGTAGAACGAATAACATTAACACGTGCACCTTCAATATTAATCTTTTCTAAAGAACTTTTAACAGCTTCTGCTGTACCATTAACATCAGCTTTAACAATGATATTTAAATCAACAATTTCACCTTCTTTTAGTTGATTAAATAAATCATCCAAACTCATTGCAGATGATGTTCCACGTTCTTGAATTTGACGCGCTTTTTGGCGTTCTTCACCAATATGTCTAGCTTTCTTTTCAGATTCAAATACCATAAATTTATCACCAGCTACAGGCACTTCATTTAATCCTGTAATTTCTACTGGCGTTGAAGGTGTAGCTTCACGCATTTCTCGACCATTATCGCTAAGCATTTTTCTAACACGCCCAAAAGCTGTTCCAACCACAATAGGATCACCAACATGTAATGTTCCATTTTGAACCAATAAAGTTGCTACTGGACCTCTACCCCTATCTAAACGGCCTTCAATAACACTACCATAAGCATAACGTTTTGGATTAGCTTTTAAATCAGATAACTCAGCAACAACAGTAAGTGTTTCTAATAATTCATCCACACCAATACCTTTTTTGGCGGAAATATTGCAATATACTGTATCGCCACCCCATTCTTCTGGCATAAGTCCAAGTTCACTCATTTCAACCTTAATTCTTTCAGGATCAGCGCCTTCTTTATCAATTTTATTTACTGCGACTACAATCGGAACATTTGCAGCTAAAGCATGATCAACTGCTTCTTTGGTTTGAGGCATAACACCATCATCAGCAGCCACTACAATAATTACAATATCCGTTACTTGTGCACCACGTGCACGCATAGCAGTAAAAGCTTCATGACCAGGTGTATCTAAAAATGTTACTTTTTTACCATTGACTTTGACTTGATAAGCACCAATGTGTTGTGTAATACCACCAAATTCTCCTTCAACAATGCGTGATTTACGGATATAATCCAATAATGTAGTTTTACCATGATCAACATGTCCCATGATAGTAACAACTGGTGGACGACTTTCTAAATCTTCTTCATTATCAATAATTTCAATATCTTCAAAATTAACTTCATTAACTACAACTTTTTTCTTAGGTTCATAGCCATATTCCATGCAAATGAGCTCTATTTGTTCATCATCTAAAGAAGAATTAATTGTGACCATAATACCAAGCATAAATAATACTTTAATCACATTGGCAGGAGTTTGACCAATTTTTTCAGCTAATTCACCTACAGTGATGCCTTCCTCATATTCTACTATGCCATCTCCTATTTTTGGTGTATCTTTCTTATTTGGAATATTAGAAATCATTTTCTTTTTTTTATATTGATTTCCTTTCTTTTTTCCTTGATTTTTCTTTTTTGCCATAACCATTAACCTCCTAACTTTGATTTTATACTATCTGCAAAACCACGATCCTTTATGCCTACTGCAACACGATTTTCTTTGCCAATAGCTTTTGATATTTCTTCAATACTACCTATTATATGATAATCGATATGATAATATGTACATTTATCACTTAATTTCTTTTTGGTATTATCACTGGCTTCACTACTAATAATCACCAAAAAAACACGTCTATGACGAATATCATTGTATAAGACCTCGCCTTGACTAATTTTTCTAGCACGCATGGCTAAGCCCAACATTGATAAAACATCATTCTTCAACATATTTTAATAACTCCTCATAAATACTATCAGGTACTTCAATTTCTAATGATTTATCTAGTACACCTTTTTTTCTAGCTAAATTAATAGCTTCTTCGCTTCTTTTTAAATAAGCACCTCTACCATTCATTTTACCTGTTGGATCAACAAAAACAAGACCTTCTTTGTTTTTAACAACACGGATAAGTTGTTTTTTTGGTAATTGTTCACCAGTGGCAACACATCTTCTTAAAGGTATTTTTCTTGCCATAAAACTCTCCTAATCATCATAATATGCATCATATTCTTCATATGGATCATATTCTTCTTCATAATCATCATCGTAGTCATCATAGTCATTATCATCATAATCATCATAATCTTCATCATTATCAAATGTTTCTTCATCATCATACATTTCTTGTGTATCTGTGTCATTAATATCGTTAACTTGAGTTTCATTTTCATCAAAATCTTCAATAACAATATGTTCTTTAACAGGTTCGACAATCTTTTGGATAATTGGTTCAGCAATTGGTTCTTCAACTTTTGTCATTTCTTCTTCAAATGATTTATTAAATTCTGAATCATCATCATAAGCTAATCCTTCTGCCATAGCTTCACTAACTGATTTAATATCAATCTTCCATCCTGTTAAACGAACAGCTAATCTGGCATTTTGTCCACGTTTACCAATAGCTAAAGATAATTGATTATCTGGTACAATAACTAATGCACTCTTTTCTTCTTCATTAATACTAACATGCTTAACCTCTGATGGTGATAATGCATGAGAAATATAAACAACTGGATCTTCATCCCATTCTACAATATCAATTTTCTCACCATTTAATTCTTTAACAACATTATTAACGCGAACACCACTTTTACCAACACAAGAACCAATAGGATCAATATTTTCGTTTCTTGATGTAACAGCAATTTTACTACGTTCACCAGCTTCTCTAGAAACAGAAACAATTTCTACAGTTCCATCAAATACTTCAGGAACTTCTTGTTCAAATAATCTTCTCACTAAACCAGGTTCAGTTCTTGAAACTTTGATACGTGTATCTTTCGTTTCCTTAACTACATCACTAACATAAACTTTTATTTGTTGTCCATCAACAAGTTTTTCTCCAGGAATTTGTTGATTTTTAGGTAGTAATGCACCTGTTCTACCAATATTTACAATAACGAAATTAGGTTCAACACGATCAACAATACCATTAATGATATCATCCTTTTTATCGATATATTCATTAAATAAGGCATCTTTTTCTGATTCTCTAATCTTTTGACGTAATAATTGTTTTGTTTGAATAGCTGCTAATCGTCCAAAAATCTCTGGATCAACTTCACTAACAACTTGATCTCCTACTTTATATTTAGGATTGATTGCTTGAGCTTCTTCTAAAGATAGTTGATAATCTTCATCCATGACATCATCAACAACATCTTTTGTTTCAAAAATACGAATTTTTCCAGATGTAGGATTAATTTCTACATCCACTTTTGATTCAGTGCCAGCATAATTTCTTTTATATGCTTTTTCCATTGCTTCTTTTAAAGCATCTAAAACAACTTCTTTTTTAATTCCTTTTTCTTCTTCCAATAATTCCAACGCTTGGATAAATTTTTTACTAGCCATTTTATTTCTTTTCCTCCTTTAAAATTTGACGGCTAATCTGATAAATGCAACATTGTCATAAGAAATGCTACATTTTTTCTTAATATTCTTAGCTAAATATTGTAGTTCAATATTATTATCAACAACATCTAGAATAGTTCCATAAACATCATTCATTCCATTTTTAGGATTTCTTAACTTAATATAAACATATTCACCTATAGATTCTTTAACTTTTTCAAAAGTTTTTAAAGGCTTTTCAGCTCCTGGTGAAGAAACTTCTAAATAATATTCATTTTGAATTAAATCAACCTCATCTAATAATTCAGAAATAGCTTCACTAACAGCTACACATGTATCCATATCTAAAGAACCATGATTTTTATCTATATATATACGTAAATACCATTCATTTTTTTCTTTAACATATTCAATATCATCTAAATAACAATCATGCTGTTTGAGTATTGGTTGGATAATTTCTGTAATCTTTTCTAACATATATTCCTCCATTAACAAATTGAAACGAGAGGGTTGCCCCTCTCGTAAATCACTGATTACAATTCATAATATAACACACTTAATTGCAAAATACAAGTATTCATCGTTATTTTTATAATAAGTCAAATAAAGATAATTGATTTTTATCAGATAGATGGTCAAAGACTCCAATTTTTGTTAAGAAGTCCAATTGAGTATTGGTTAATCGTGTTCGTTTTGTGACATCCTCTTTTGATAAGAACTCATTTTCATTTCTGGCTTCAATAACACTATCACCAACTGATGCACCTAAACCATCAATAGAAGTAAATGGTGGAATAATGGCACTGGTATCATTTGGATCAATAATAAAATTTTGTGAAGCAGAATATTCCAATGAAATATTTGAAAAATGGAATCCCCTTTCAAACATTTCTAAACAGATTTCAAAAACAGATATTAAAGCTTCATCTTTATTTGAAATCTTTATGCCATTTTTCTTATCATCCAGAATTTGATGATATTTCGTAAGGACTGCTTCTCTACCTTGAATCATTGTTTCAATATCATAAGCATCGCATCTTGTAGTAAAGTAAACAGCATAATATTCTCTTGGATAATAAAGCTTCCACCAAGCTACACGGATAGCACTTAAAACATAAGCAGCTGCATGAGCTTTTGGGAACATGTATTTAATTTTCTTACATGATTCAATATACCATGTAGGAACATCATATTGGCGCATCAATTCTTCATAATGCTTTTCTGGAAAAACTGCAGGAGATTTTCCTTTACGAACACATTCCATAATATCAAATGCATCTTTATTTGGTAATCCTTTTTCAATTAAGTAAACCATAATATCATCACGACAACCTATAACTTCTTTTAAAGTACAAGTACCAGAACTAATTAATGTCTCTGCATTGCCTAAATAAACATCAGTACCATGAGATAATCCTGAAATAATAACTAAATCACTAAAAGATGTTGGATGTGTTTGTTCAAGGATACTTCTAACAAATTTAGTACCAAATTCTGGTAAACCTAAAGCTCCTGTTTTACAATCTAAGAAGCTTAAATCTATCCCCATAGCCTCGGTTGAATTAAAGAGACTCATAACATAAGGATCATTTGTAGGAATATCGCTAGGATTAACACCTGTTAAATCCTGTAACATTCTAATAACAGTTGGATCAACATGTCCTAAAATATCAAATTTTAAGACATTATCATGAATGGCATGGAAATCAAAATGTGTCGTTTTCCATTCAGTTGTTAAATCATCAGCAGGATATTGATATGGCGTAAAATCAAAGACATCCATATTTTCAGGTATGACAATAATTCCTCCAGGATGCTGTCCAGTTGTTCTTTTAACCCCTGTACATCCTTTAGCTATTCTTTCAAGTTCTGCAGAGCGTATTGTATCTTCTTTACCCATTAATTCAGCATAGCCTTTAGCATAACCATGAGCTGTTTTTTCAGCAACAGTGGAAATAGTTCCAGCACGAAATACATGATCTTCACCAAATATTTCTTTGGTATAAGCATGAGCCGTTGGTTGATAATCACCTGAGAAATTTAAATCAATGTCAGGAACTTTATCAGCGTTAAATCCAAGGAATGTTTCAAATGGAATATTATGTCCATCCCCTTTTAACGGTTTTCCACATACAGGGCAAACCTTTGGAGGTAGATCATAACCATTAGCAATTGTTCCTTCGGGTAAAAATTCACTATATTGACAATTAGGACAATAATAATGTGGTGGTAATGGATTAACTTCAGATATATTGGCCATTGTTGCCACAAAAGATGAGCCAACAGAACCTCTACTTCCTACCAAATAACCAGCTTCATTAGACTTTTTAACAAGTTTATGAGCAATATAATAAATAACCCCAAAACCATGTTTAATAATATTATCCAATTCCTTAGTTAAACGTTTTTCAACAATTTCAGGCAAAACATCACCATATTGCTTATGAGCATTATCAAAACATAATTGACGTAAATTTTCATCAGCATTATCAATATGTGGTGTAAATAATTGATCATGAACGACATGAAAATCGCCATCAATCATATCAGCTATCTTATTAGAATTAGTTACTACGTATTCTTCCTTTTCTTCATCACTTAAATAAGATAAGCTATCCTTCATTTCCTGAGTATTTCTAAAATATTCATCAGGTGTCCAAGCAGCTGGATTATGTCGATCTGTTAAAGGATGCAAAGCACCACCTAAACCAATTTTTGGATTACAAGTGAAAACGTCTCTATATATTTTATCCTCATGATCTAAATAATGAACATCACCTGTTGCGACAATAAGCTTATTCATAGATTTAGCAGTATCTACAATACGTCTAAGAATTTTTATAAGTTCTTCTTTAGTATCAATATTACCTCTTTCTATAAAATATTCACATATATCTAAAGGTAATATTTCGATATAATCATAAAATGCCATAGCTTTTTTTAATTCATCAATACCTCTTGTCATAGCCAAATCAAATATTTCCGAATTATAGCAACCACTACCAAAAAGCAGGCCTTCTCTATAATATTCTAAACGTTCACGAGGTATTCGTGATGTTTTTTCATAATAGGTTGTATTAGCCTCAGAAACAAGTTTAAATAAGTTTTTCAAACCAGTTTTATTTTTTGCTAAAACACACATATGTTTAGGTCTAACTTTCTTATAAGCATTTTCACATGGAAATGTATTCATATCTTTAAGATTATAATATTTTAATTGCATCATATCATGAAGCATTAAATGAAATGCGGAAGCAAGTACTTCGGCGTCATAATCTGCACGATGGGCAGCATCACCATCATACATAATATGATAATGACGACAAACATTGCCTAAGCGATAAGCTTTTAAATCAGGCAATAATTTCCACGCTAAAGCTAATGAATCAACAGCAGGATTTTTAAGTTTCTCAAATCCATTTCTTAACAATATCTCATTTAAAAAACCAACATCAAAAGTAGCATTATGTGCAACTATAACATCATCACCAAAAAATTCTAATATTTTTGGTAAAAATTCCATAATTGTTGGAGCATCTTTGACATCTTCATTGGTAATATGGGTTAAATTTGTAATTTTTTGAGAAATCTCCTTATTAGGTTTAATCAAGCTTTGAATACGATCAATAATCTGTCCATTTTTCATTTTAATCGCACCAAATTCAGTAATATCGTCATCCATAACTGATAAACCTGTTGTTTCCAAGTCAAAAGAAACAAAAGTAAGATCTTTAAGACTTACATCCTTTTCATTATAAACAACTGTAAAATCCGGATCAATCATATACATTTCCACACCATAAATCATCTTAATATGATTCTTTACAGAAGCACTCTGAGCTTCTGGAAACGATTGCACATTTCCATGATCTGTAACTGCAATAGCTTGATGTCCCCAATAAGCAGCACGTGTTACATAATCTGTAATACTGCCAATGCCATCCATGGATGACATTTTAGAGTGTACATGCAATTCTACACGTTTTTTTGGTGCATTATCTTCTCTAATTTTAGGAGAAGGAATGATTTCAATATCAGATGTGCGAATAACTAAATCTTTCGCAAATGAATCATATTCTACTCTTCCTTTAACCCTTATCCATTTTCCACCTTTTTTGAGCTTATTGATTTCTTCCAATGTATTTCTGTTTTTATCTTCAAATCTTTTAACAATAATACTATTAGTATAATCAGTTACATATAATGATTGAATTGTTTTACCAGCTTTAGTTTTAATAGAATCTTCTTTAAAAACATAACCTTGTATTAAAACATCCTGCATAGTATTATCTATCTCATCAATGGATAAACGGAAATAGTCTTTTTTATAACTCTTTGTTTTATTCTTAGATGCTTGTTTTACATTATCAATAAAAGCACTGGCATCTACTTCAATTTCTTCTAACCCATCCATTTCTTGTTGAATAGATTGATAGACTTCATTTTCTTGATTAATAAATACTTCAAAATTAATATCAATTCCAAATTTTTGAAAATATCTAGGAAATAATAAACATAAACTTTCCATTGATTTAAGTTGTATTTCATTAACAACTTCTATTTTTAAAGTATTATTTTCATAACTTAATAAATTAGCAGTCATATTTTGTAGTTGTGGATATCGTGATTTTAAGCTATCAAAGATAAATAATGCATAATCAATGATATAAGTATTGTCTTGATTTAGCCATTGAAATACAAATTCACATGGATAAGGAAAACGATCTTTACTATGATATAATATTTTCATTTCTTCAACTGGTATTAAAGTAGAACCAGTAAATACAAATTCATAAGAATTATCATTATAAACATAAACTTTATCCATATGAAGTTTTTGAAGTTCATTAACCTTATCTTCTATTTGTAATTGTTTTAATAAAATAAGTGTTTTATTCATACTTCACCCCAGCATACGTACAATATCCTGATAAGTCACAATAACCATCAATAATAAAACCAAACCTAAACCTACCAGTTGTAAAACTACTTTAAAGTTTTGAGGTAACTCTCTTCCAATAATTTTTTCTACAATAGCATATAATATTTGGCAACCATCAAGACCAGGAATAGGCATCAAATTAAAAATACCCACATTAACAGATAGCATGGCTAATAAACTAAAAACATATTCAATTTGGCCTGTAGCAGTAACTTCAGAAGTAATCTGATATATACCAGCAGGTCCAGATAATTGAGAAACTGTACCAGTAAAATTAACAACTAATTGACCTAATGCTTCAATAATAACAACGCTCATTTCACCAAGAGATGTAAAAGTATAACTTACTGCTTCGCTAATACTCATAGAACGTGTTGCCTGTGTAAATCCAACTTTATAAGTTCCATCAGACTCATTGTAATACATTTGCATATCTAAACTTATATCTTCGTCATCTCTTAATACTGTAATAGTCACATTAATTGTATCACTTGATAAATTAAGATTCTCTTGAGTCAAAGATAAATCATCATAACTAGAAATTAAAATACTTTCACCAGTTTCTTTAACATTTACTTGTTGAATAATATCCCCTACTTCAAGTCCATAATCAATAGCCGGGGAATCTTCAGGAATACCGCCAACAACACATTGATCTACAGGCATTTGACCAGCAAATAAATTAACTCCTAAAGTTACAACAATGGCCAAAACAAAATTCATAAAGACACCAGCAGCAAAAATAATTATTTTTTGATAAGTTTTAATACCCTTCAAAGTACGTTCAAGTGGAACATCTTTCATTGCTTCATTATCTACTTGGTCATCTTCACCTGCCATAGCCACAAAACCACCAAAGGGAATACAACGAATCTCATATTCTGTTTCCTTTCCTTGTTTTGACCATATTTTAGGTCCAAAACCAATAGAAAACTGACTGCAATATACATTAAAATATTTAGCAGCCATAAAGTGTCCAAATTCATGAATAATAATAATTGAACCTAAAATAAGAATAAAAACAATAATACTAATAATTGTTTGCATTTAATCAGCTCCTACTTTCTTTTTTACAAAATCTCTAGCCCATTGATCAATTTCTAAGAGCTGTTCTAATGAAGGATTATTGACCCATTCATGAGCATACATGGCTTCCTCAACAAGTTTTTCAATATCTAAGAAAGCTATTTTTCTATTTCTAAACAATAAATTAGCCTCTTCATTGGCACCGTTTAAAACACAAGGCATAGAACCACCTTTTTTACCAGCTTCATAAGATAAAGCAAGAGCATGAAATCTCTTCAAATCGGGTTTAGAAAAATGCAATGAGCCAATATCTGCAAGACTTAAACGTTTACCACCCATCAAAGGTAAACGACGAGGATATGATAAAGCATATTGAATTGGTAAACGCATATCAGGTGTACCAAGTTGAGCAATAATAGCTGTATCTTTATATTCAACCATGGAATGGATAATACTTTCAGGATGAATTAAAACTTCAATATCATCATAATTCACATCAAAAAGCCAATGTGCTTCCATAACTTCTAAACCTTTATTAAATAAAGTAGCACTATCAATGGTTATTTTAGCACCCATTGACCAATTAGGATGCTTTAATGCTTGATCAACAGTAACATTTTTAAGTTCATATCTTGATTTATCTCTAAAACTACCACCACTACAAGTTAAAATAATCTTTTCGATATCACCATGATTTTCACCATTTAAAGATTGAAAAATAGCAGAATGTTCACTATCAACAGGTAATAATTGAACATTATTTTCTTTAACTAAAGGAATAATAATATGACCAGCTACAACTAATGTTTCTTTATTCGCTAAAGCAATATCTTTATGATGTTTAATAGCTTCAATCGTTGGAACTAATCCAGCAAAACCAACAATACCATTTAAAACAATATCAACATCTTCTAAAGTAGCAATTTTAACCAAACCCTCTTCACCATAATAAAAAGTACGATCCTTATGTTTTCTTTGTAAATATTCTTGATCTTCCTTTTGTGAAACACAAATATAAGGTGCATGAATATATCGCATAATTTTTTCTAAAGCATCAATATTTTTTCCAGCAGACATCGCCACAATCTCAAATTCATCATTATGATGTCTAATAACATCAACACTTTGAGTTCCAATAGAACCAGTAACTCCTAAAATTGTTATTTTTTTCATATTATAACACCCCCATTAAAAAATTTAGTAATAAACCGAAAACTAAAGAATTAAAAAGCAATGAATCAAAACGATCTAATATACCTCCATGACCAGGCAATATATTTGAATAATCCTTAACTTCAAAAGTTCTTTTAATACTACTAAAAGTTAAATCACCAATTTGACTCGTCACAGTTAAAATAATATTAAAAAGCACTAAAACAATTAAAGGAATATCAATACTAATAATTAATGCATAAACACTACCTAAAAACGTACCAAGAATAATTCCACCAATAGATCCTTCAATTGTCTTTTTAGGAGATAAACGTGGAATAAGTTTATGTTTTCCAAATTTCATGCCTGCAAAATAAGCACCACTATCACATCCAAATGTCACCAAAGCTAATAAGAAAACATAAGCGAAACCAAAATCATTACGAATAATATACAAATTATGAAAACCCATAGATATTAAAGATGCACTCGTAAAATAATAACACAAACGATTAAGACTAATACTTTCATCTAAAATACTACATGTAAATAAAACAATTAAATATAAAGATATCATAGTTGATGATATTATCATATTTTTTTCTAAAAAAATCAAATAAAAAGCATAAATACCAACAATTGGATATATATAAATTGGTGTTTTTGGACGAGTACATATGGATAATATTTCAAACACTGCACTCGCAGCTAAAAAAGCAATTAATATTTGAAAAGGAATTCCACCAAATATAGCGCATGGTAAGATAATAATAATTAATACAATAGCAGTTAATATACGTGTTTTCATTTTAATACGCCTCCAAAGCGACGTTCTTTGCCTTGATAAATACGAATACAGCGATGTAGTTCTTCTTCATCAAAATCAGGCCATAATGTATCTACAAATATAAATTCTGCATAAGCTAATTGCCATGGTAAAAAATTAGATAAACGATATTCACCACTACTTCTAATCATAAGATCGACAGGTGGTAAATCTTGAGTCATTAAATTTTTTTCAAAATAATCTTCAGTAATATCTTCTAAGGTTATTTCATCATTTTTATATTTTTCACAAATCAATTTTGTTGTTTGAACAATTTCGTCTCTACCACCATAAATAAAAGCAAAAGCTAATATAAGTCCTGTATTTATTGCAGTTTTTTCAATAGCAGCTTTGATTATATTTTGTGTTTCTACAGGAGCCATTTCTAAGTGACCAATATATCCAATTTTAACATTGTTTTCAATCAATTCTTTTAAATATAAATCAAAAAACTCTTTTGGAAGTTTAAAGATATACTCAACTTCACTTGCTTCACGTTTAAAATTTTCTGTTGAAAACGCATAAACTGTCATAGCCTTAACACCTAAACGATTAGCTTCTAAAGCTAAAGTACGTATTGTTTTAGTGCCCTCATGATGACCATAAGTACGGGGCATCATTCTTTTCTTTGCCCAACGTCCATTACCATCCATGATAAAAGCTATATGAGCAGGAATATTATTCATATCTAAATCAACATCAATTTTCTTATTCATAAATATATATTCACCTCGTAATCAAATTGTATTATATCATAATAATAGTTTAATGAAAACAAAAAAAGAAATGCAGTACGTATTAAGTACTGCTTAGATAAGAATATTAAACTGTCATTAAATCATTTTCTTTTTCTTTTAAAAGAGCATCAATTTTTTTAATATAATCATTTGTAAGATCTTGAATATCTTCTTTGCCAATTTTTACCTCATCTTCAGTAAGACCTGCTTTTTCAAGTTCATTATTGGCACTTCTACGAATATTACGCATAGCTACTTTACTATCTTCAGCAAATTTTTTAGCTTGTTTTACATAATTTCTTCTAGTTTCTTCTGTTAAAGCGGGAACATTAATTCTAATAAGTGTACCATCATTTTGTGGTGTTAAACCTAAATTAGCTTCAAAAATAGCTCTTTCAATATCTTTTAAACTATTTTTGTCATAAGGTTTTACAACTAATTGTCTACCTTCAGAAACTGAAATACCAGCAACTTGATTAAGTGGTGTCATACTACCCCAGTAATTTACCTGAACACTATTAAGCATAGTAGGATTTGCACGACCAGTTCTTACAGTCGACAAATCATTTTTGAGAGCATCAATAGACTTATCCATTCTTTCTCTCGTATCCTCCAATATCAAATCTAACATATATTATCTTCCTCCTTTGGATATTGTAGTCCCAATGGATTCTCCATTGCAGGCACGAGCAATATTACCATCTTCCTGCATATTGAAGACACATAAATCAATATCATTATCTTTGCATAATGTCACAGCAGTTTGATCCATAATATGTAAATCTTCATTTATGACATCTAAATAAGATATATGATCATATTTTTTAGCTTTTGGATTAACTTTAGGATCATCAGAATAAACTCCATCAACTCCGTTTTTAGCCATTAAAATAACATCAGCATTAATTTCAGCAGCACGTAAGGCAGCAGTTGTATCAGTTGTAAAGAACGGACTACCAAGTCCAGCTCCAAAAATAACAATACGATCTTTTTCTAAATGGCGAATAGCACGACGGCGAATATAGATTTCAGCAACTTCTTTCATCTCAATAGCTGTCTGTAATCTTGTCTCAACACCAATATCTTCTAAAGCATTTTGTAATGCCATACCATTCATAACCGTAGCAAGCATACCCATATAATCAGCATTTGCCCTTTCCATACCTAATTCACTACCAGTTTTGCCACGCCAAATATTACCACCACCACATACAATAGCAATTTGCACACCTAATAATTTAGCATCTTTAATTTGTCTAGCAATATCAGCAACTGTAATAGGATCAATACCAAAACCTTTTTCGCCTGCTAAAGCTTCACCACTAATTTTCAATAAAACTCTATTATACTTCTTCATATAAATCTCCCTTTACAAAGAAGAGGGCACAAAAAGTGTCCCCCATTTTTATCCATTCATTTGAGCAGCGACTTCTTCAGCAAAGTTTTCTTCTCTTTTTTGCATACCTTCGCCAACTTCATAACGTGCGATTTCTTTTACTTCACCTTTACCTAAATATTGTTTAACAGTTGCATTAGAATCTTTAATGAATGATTGATCAACTAAGCACATTTCTTTTAAATTTTTATTTAAACGTCCTTGTACCATCTTTTCAATAATATTTTCTGGTTTAGGTTTAGCAGCTTTTGCATTTTCTTCTAAAGCTTGATTCTTTAATACTGCTAATTCACGATCTAATACTTCTTGAGGAATAGCTGTTCTATCAATATATTTTGGATTAATAGCTGCAACTTGCATAGCGATATCTTTAGCTTTTTCTTCATCAGCATTAGCTAATTTAACTAAAGCAGTAATTTTACCACCCATATGTGAATAAGCACCAAATACTTCGTCATCTTCTTTTGTCATGACAACAAATCTTCTAAAGCTTAATTTTTCTCCAATTTTACCAGTTTTTTCTGCAATAATTGTTGCAATATCTTTACCATCAACTTCAATTGCATTAGCAGCTTCTAAATCAGCAGGATTATTAGCTACAACAGCCTTTGCAATATCAGCTACCAATTCTTTAAATTCTGCATTTTTAGCAACGAAATCTGTTTCTGAATTAACTTCAACAATAGCTGCATTATTACCATCAATAACAAATGCAGATAAACCTTCAGCAGCAATTCTATCTGCTTTTTTTGCTGCCTTTGCGATACCTTTTTCTCTTAACCAGTCAAATGCAGCTTCCATATTGCCATCAGTAGCTTCTAATGCTTTCTTGCAATCCATCATGCCTGCACCAGTCTTATCACGTAATTCTTTTACTAATTTTGCACTAATTGCCATTTTATTTTCCTCCTTATTTTATAAAAAAGGATAAGACATAAGCCTTACCCATTATTTTATGCTTCCGTTTTTGTTGTTTTAACTTCAGCTGGTTTGCTTACATCAGCGTTTCTGTTATTTCTTGGACGACCAGCATTTTTATATCTAGGTCCTCTTTGTTTGCTTTCTTCTACAGAAGCAACAGCATCATTCATTGAGACTTCCTTATCATCATCGTCTTTGACATAAGCTACAGTCACTGGTTCACCTTTTGCTTCACAAATAGCATCTGCCATTGCTGCAACAATAATCTTAACAGCTCTAATAGCATCATCATTTGCTGGAATAACATAATCAACTTCATCAGGATCACAGTTTGTATCAACAATACCAAAGATAGGAATTCCTAATTTTCTTGCTTCAGCAACAGCATTGTGTTCAACTTTAGGATCTACTACAAAGATAGCATTAGGTAATCTCTTCATTTCCTTAATACCACCTAAGTTCTTTTCAAGCTTTGCTTTTTCTTTCATTAAAAGAATAGCTTCTTTTTTTGTATAGTTCTCTAAAGAACCATCTTCTTCCATTTTTTCTAATTCTTTTAATCTTAAAATTCTCTTTTGGATTGTCTTAAAGTTTGTAAGTGTACCACCTAACCAACGAGAGTTCACATAAAAACTTCCAGATCTTTCTGCTTCACTTTGAACAGCTTCTTGAGCTTGTTTCTTAGTTCCAACAAATAATACTTTTCCACCTTTAGCTGCGATATCCATCATTGCGGCATAAGCTTCATCAATTTTATCTGAAGACTTTTTCAAATCAATGATGTAAATACCATTTCTTGCAGTAAAAATGTAAGGTGCCATTTTTGGATTCCAACGTTTTGTTTGATGACCAAAATGAACCCCAACTTCTAATAATTTTTTCATTGAAATTACTGCCATTGTAACTTCCTCCTTTTGTTTTTTCCTCCATTGCTTCTAACACAAATCACCCATTGGCACACGATTTATGAATTCACAATGTGTGTATTTTTTTTCATACCTTGTGTATAATAGCATAAGTGTTACAAAAAAACAAGCCTATTTCTAATTATTTATATTTTTTCCATAAGGTTTATAAGTACTTGTTGTTGTGTATATAAATGTCCATTTAAATAATAATAATTAATATAATCACGACGAAATTTTAGTTTCGTATGAATGATTGTTTGTGAATGTTGATTCATATAAGTATAAAATAATCTTAAATATATAGGAATATAGTGATAGTAAATCATTTGTTGAATCAATAAATAAATGATTATGATAAAAGTTTGATAGCGTAAATAAAATACAGATAGGATACATAATGATAAAATTGATAATTTTAAATGAAAATAAAATGCTGTTTTTAAATCAATAAATAATTCTAAAATAATACCCACTAAACGACCACCATCCAATGGATAAATAGGTAATAAATTAAATAATAATATTAACTTATTCATCATCAACAAATAATTATGATAAATTGATAATGGAAACCATTGAATAATAAGATAAATGAATAAATGTGTACATGGTCCTGCCATAATAACACATGCTTCTTCAATCATTGAATGTTCATATATATCATTTAAGCTTAAAAAAGCACCAAAAGGCAGAATTTCTATTTTATCAATGGCATAATTAAGATAACAAGCCATTAAGTAATGAGCTAATTCATGAATTAAAACAAGAAATAAAGCTAAAAGATAAAATACAAACTGCTTGATAATTAATGATATAAATATATAGATAATCGTTGTATAGTGAATATGAATTTTATGAAAGAAGTTCAATAAATGTTGAATAATCAATTTCATTACCATCTTGATTAAAAATAATGATTAATTCATCACTATAAGTTCCTAAAATAGTAGCTTCATCTATAGTATCATAAACACTTACAAATATATCATTCACTTGTCCATAAGTAACCTCTATGCCATTTTCTAATAAAACAGTTATATAATTTCCAAGAATATCTTGATTACCCACATAAATAACACGTCCTTTAGCGAAGCTTAAAACTTCATTAGAAGTACTTGTATAATAATTATCTTGAATATGTGTATATGATACGTTAGAAGACACTGTCATATCATTATTACTAGATAAATGTTGAGAAATCCATGATGTTATTGTTTCATAATAAGAACTATTAAGAATATAATCTTTAATATATGTGCCATTTGGACTAATTTTTATATAAGATGAAACAGCCAATCCAACAAGCATCACTACCATTAATTTAGTCATTGCATTATAAAGTTTGGTAAAATGATCATTAGTTAGTTTCTTCTCGCGACGATGATTAATACGCCTTCTTATTTCATCTAAATCATTCATACTCTCACCTCAAAGCATTATATGCTTTTATAATCCAAAAATTCTTTCAAATAAAGGTTTTCTTTGGCTTTTTTGAAAAGGTATTTCTTGTCCATCTAATCTTTTAGCAATTCTATCAAAACAATGACTTGTTGAAGAGTTATCCAAATAAAGAGGCATTCCCCTATTAATTGTTTCAATCATTTTACGATCATCATAAACAAGACCTATTAAAGGTATGGATAATATATCAGAAGCATCTTTTAATGATAAACAACGATGTTTTAATACATCATCATCATTATATTTATTAATAAGCATATGCATTTGTGTAATTCCTTGTTTCATTAATAAACCAATAACACGATCAGCATCTCTAAGTGAAGTAACATCTAGCGTAATTACAACAATTGCTTCATGTGATAAACCAGTTGCATACTGAAATCCTTTTTCAATACCTGCTGGACTATCGATTAAAATATAATCAAATTTGTTTTTCAAATGTTCAATCATTTTTGTCATATATTCAATATTCATATTTTCAAAAGATAATGATTTACATGCTGGTAAAAGATATAAGGAATCAAAACGTTTATCTTTTACTAAAATTTGCGAAAGACTGCATTTATTACTAATAACATCATTTAAATCATAAATAACACGATTTTCTAATCCTAACATAACATCTAAATTTTTTAATCCAAAATCAGCATCAATAAGGCAAACTCTATTTTTAGCATTAGCAAGTGCATAACCTAAATTAATGGTTGTAGAACTTTTACCAACACCTCCTTTACCTGAAGTAATAACGATAATTCTGCTCATATTCATCCTCCTTTAAAACAATACGACCATCTTTATAATATATGCTTGTAAGTGCAGAAGTTGTCAAATTGTGAATAATTGATTGATTTATCATAATAACTGCATTTTGAAATTGTTGTCCATATATTCTTGCTTTTGTATTGCTTGATATAATATGTCCTTGAACCATATTTAAAAAGAATACAGTCCTTTCAAAGTAAATATAGCTTCCCGAATGGATGGGTGATAAAAATAGAGTATCTTCATAGACATGTTTGATTTCACCATTAAAAATAGGCGAAGAAATAACTTGGATAGAATCGTTTTTTAAAGGTAGAGAAAGTCCTTGAAATAAGAGACATTTTTTTTGACGCAATAATTGTAGTAAACAATATAACTCATTTTCTTTTAAAATACGACTTCCAAAATCAAAATATGCTTTTGGATAATACCTATCATTTTTAAAAATAGGTTGATCCAAAAGCATATTTAGTTCATCAATAATTTGATCAAATGTAGCTGCTTCATTTACTTTGATTAATAAGGCATCATTAATACCTTTAACTTCAATAAACACATTATTCCTCCTCTATTTTAACTTTATTGTAGACCCAATAAACGCCAACAGATAAAATCATGTTAAAACAAAGAGTTGGTAAAAGCCTCATAATAAGAAATGACATAACAGGATATCTGGTTATATTGGTAATCCACATAATCCAGTATAACATAACTTCTTGTAATAAAACTGTCGAACCACAGAATACAATAGCCTCAATAAGGGTTAATTTTTCAAATTTGAATAAAGTTCTTATAAAGGCCATCATTAAATAAACAAGTATATAAATTGCTAATGAATTAGAATAAACAACACTATAATAAAGACCACATATTGAAGCAAATAAATATTTCTCTTCACCTTCTATTGTCTTAACTAATAAAGCAAACATCATTAAGCCAATACATGGAACAATAAAAATACCAGTCTTAGTGTAATTATATGGTAAGAAAAATGATATGGTACTATCAATTATGAAACATATGATGACAACTATAAAACATTTAAAAAGATAATTATCTCTTAATCTAGATTTCATTCTTCATTCACCCTTTGTACAACTGCAACATAATTCAATGAATCAAAATCAGCACTAGGTGTAACATTACAACTTGATTCAGTTGTTTCATTTCCAGCAGAATAACTATCAACTGTGCCAACTAAAATACCTTTAGGGCTTTTACCAGCACCACCCAATCCACTTGTAACAACTTTAGCACCGTCTTCGATTGTTTCCACATCGCTTAAAAGTGTTACATAATAGCTTTGTGTAGTCAAATCATAGCGATTTAATAATCCATAATAAGTATCATCGCCACTTAATATCATTACTGGTAATTGTGTAGAAGAGGATTCACTAGATAATAATGTAACAGTTGCTGAAATATCATTAACGCTTGTGACAGTACCAATCATACCATCAGAACTGATAACAGCCATACCTGTTTCAACACCACCCAAACTACCCAAATTAATAGTAACTTCACTATTCCAATTATCGGCATCACGGGAAATAATATAAGTATATTTAACCTGATAATCTGTAGGTAAATAATCAATTTCTGTTAATTCTTTTAAGTCGTCCAATTCTGATTGTAAGACTTCATTCATTGCTGCTTCTCTTGCTAAATCATCAAAGCGTTCCTTTAACTCTGCATTTTCTTCAAAAACATCTTTTAAAGATGTATACTCGTCTAAAAGATTAGTTACATATTGAATAGGTGCTTTAATAACATAATATTCTATATTTGCAACAACATCTTTACACATAGTTTCAAATGTTGATGGTGAGCGATTTGTTATGAGCGTAAATACAGAAAATAAAACCAAAACAATAGTTATAATAATGATTCTTCTTCTCTGCTTATTAGATTTATTGTTATTATTAAACAAAATATCACCCCTTGTCGCCTTACATTATAATATCTATAATGAAAAAATGCAATTCGAGTTTGATAATTTGTATAAGTTTCAATCATTTTCACATAAAACAAATTTCATTGCAGCAACACTAAAATACTGATTCCATCCAATAATTATATGATCAATAACCTCAATACTTAACATTTTCCCTAATTCAACAAATTGTTTTGTAAGATCTAAATCATCATGACTCGGATGGGCATCTCCACTAGGATGATTATGAACCAAGACAATTTTAGAACTATTCATTTCAATAGCTTCTTTAAAAACTTCTCTTGGCGTTACAAAACTCATATCAACCGAACCGACGAATATGGTTTTTTTCTTAATAACATGATTGCGACAATCCAAACATAAAACAACAAAATTCTCTTGAGGTAAAAACATGAGTTCATTTTTAATATAGAGATAAATATCCATCGGTGTTTGTAATATACTTTCACATTGAGGTATATCTTTTAATCTCTTTGCTATTTCTAATATACTTAATACTGCAATAGCTTTAGCTTTACTAATTCCTTTTAAAGAAATGAGTTTAGCATATGTAATTTGTCTTAATTGTTGAAAACCGCCAATCTCATTTAATAATCTTGAAGATAATTGTAATACTGATTCGTCACGACTACCTGTTCTTAAAATTAAAGCTAGTAATTCTACATTACTTAATGAATCAATACCTAGAGCTAAAGCTTTTTCTCGTGGATTTTCCTCAATTGGTAAATTTTTAATCACTTATCTCACCCTCCTCCAATTGATTTAATAATTCTTCATAAGTCGTATTATTATCAACTTGATAAGTTTTAACAAGACCATTTACATTATCAGCATGTAATGTAATTTCAGATAAATTCTCACTTATCATTGATAAAACATAATATTGATTATTTTTAAAATAAACATAAGTATCATATCCATCTTGTTTTAATTGCGTCATTTTAATTTCCTTATTTTCTTCAATCTCATATATACCTACTTGACAAACATAAATATTTTTTGTCAGCAATTGACATACAAAATGAAAACTTACCATACAAAACAATGAAAACAATAAACTAAATATCATAATTTTTAATGTAAATTTCAAAAATATCACCTCAATTATCATATGTTCAAATAATAAAAAATATGAAAGGCATAAAGCCTTTCACATTTTAATTAGATTTCCATTCAATACTTACGATTTTAGGAATTGAAATTCTTCCTGATTTACTTTTAATAATCTTGTAAATTCCAGCACCTAATAATACATAAATAATAATTGTTGCAACTGCACTACCACCAGTGAGTTGATATTGTTCATTTAAAGTTAATTCTTTCATTTTATTTCCTCCATCATGTAGCGCCCTCTACTATATGACTTTAAAAAATAATTTTACTTCCATTCAGCACTTATAATTTTAGGAATTAATATTTTACCTGATGTACTTTTAATAATTTGATATAAGCTTTTTTTGAAAAAAGCATAAATAATAGCAGAACGTATACAGGTACCACCTATAAGATTATATTGCTCTTGTAATGTTAATTTTTTCATCTTATTTCACCAAAATTACTTCCATTCTGTACTCACAAGCTTTGGAATAGATATCTTACCTGAACTACTCTTAATAATTTTATAAATACCAGCTCCCAACAGTAAATAAATTATAATCGTTCCAATAGCACTTCCACCAACAAGTTCATATTCTTCTTGTAATGACAATTCTTTCATTGAACATCCTCCTTCATAAAAATAAATCATAAGTTATTAATTAGAAATATTTATAAACCCCGTATAAATAAATAAAATTCTAAAAAATAAAAAACTATAAAAAATTAATATTCATTTTTTACTTCCATAACAATACCCTCTACTATTATATATACGCTAAAAATTTCGATTTTTCTTTTTTTCTTTAAAAAAAATTTATTTTTTTTAATTAGAACTAAAAAAGTTCTCAATTTGAGAACTTTTGTTACATATTCTTAAGTTTTAGAGATACTGTTTCATATTTTGATTTATAATCTTCTAATTTATCTCTTTCTGCTTGAACCTTAGCTTGAGGTGCTTTGCTTACAAAATTAGGGTTAGAAAGCATACCTTCACAACGTTTGATTTCACTTTCAAGTTTCTTTAATTCAGCTTCAAGCTTCTTCTTTTCAGCTTCCATATCAATATAGTCACCAAGTTCAATAATTAAAGAATTACCACCTTTAATCGTTTCGACAGCTACATTTTCACTTGTTTCAACATTATAACCAATACAACGAGAATGACATAATTTATAAATATAAGGTGCTAAATCATTTAATAAGTTTTCTAAAGCTAAATCATGAGTTTGAATACTATAAGTCATTTCAATTGCATTTTTAATAACATATTGTGCACGCAAATTTCTAATTCCTTTGATAATATCGATTAAATATTGGAATTGATCATTAATCGTATCATTATTGAAATCATCATTTACTTGTGGCCATGAAGAAATACAAATAGATTCACATAAATGTGGAATTGATTGATAAATTTCCTCAGTTACAAAAGGCATAAATGGATGTAATAAACGAACAATTGCATTTAATACATAAACTAAAGTATTTTGTGTTGCTTGTTTTTCTTGTAAATTATCGCTATTTAAATGAACTTTTGATAATTCAATATACCATGAACAAAAATCATCCCAAATAAAACTATATAATTCACTACCAACATTAACAAATTCATATTTATCCATGTTTTCATCAACACTTAAAATAACATTATTTAATCGATTTAAAATCCATTTATCAGAAAGATTTAAATATTCAAAAGATAAATCCTCATATTTCATATCTTCATCAATATTCATTAAAACAAATCGTGCTGAATTCCAAATCTTATTAATAAAATTCCAAGCAGCATCTAATTTTTCTGGACTATAACGCAAATCCATTCCTGGAGCTGAGTTTGTTGTAAGGAAAAAACGTAAAGCATCAGCACCATACTCATCAATAACATCCATAGGATCTACACCATTACCAAGTGATTTAGACATCTTTCTACCTTGTTCATCACGAATCAATCCATGAATTAAAACATCTTTAAAAGGTCTTTGTTCTGTAAATTCCAAAGATTGGAAAATCATACGTGATACCCAGAAGAAAATAATATCATAGCCTGTTACTAATGTATCTGTTGGAAAATAACGTTTGAATAATTCGCTATCAGTATTAGGCCAGTCTAATGTAGAAAATGGCCATAAAGCGCTTGAAAACCATGTATCCAATACATCTTCATCCCGTTTCCAGTTTTCCACATCAGCTGGAGGTTCTTTACCTACATATACTTCGCCTGTTTCTTTATGATACCAGGCAGGTATTTGATGTCCCCACCATAATTGTCTAGAAATACACCAATCTTCAATATTTTCCATCCAGTTTTTAAATGTTTTTTCAAAGCGAGGTGGCACAAAGTTAACTTTTGTATCAGTATCTTGATTAGCTAATGCTGCTTCAGCTAAAGGTTTCATTTTCACAAACCATTGTTTTGAAAGATATGGTTCAACAATAGCACCACTTCTTTCGCTATGACCAACCATATGCTTATGAACTTCGATATGATCTACAACCCCACGTTCTTTAAAATCATTAACCAAGGCTTCACGACATGCAAATCGATCCATTCCTTCATATTTTCCACATAAGCTATTCATTGTTCCATCATCATTCATACAAATAGGCATTTCTAAATGATATTTTTTAGCTAATGCAAAGTCATTTGGATCATGTGCTGGTGTACATTTCATAACAGCTGTACCAAAGCTCATATCAATATAACTATCAGCCATAATAGGTAAAACTTCATCATTTGCTGGATTAATAGCATGTTTACCTACTAAGTGAGTATAACGAGAATCATCAGGATGAACAAATATGGCTTTATCTGCAAACATTGTTTCTGGTCTAGTAGTTGCAATAATTAAAGTTTCATTAGTTTCTACAACTTGATATTTGAAATAATACATATGACCTTCAATTTCCTTATGTATAACTTCAATATTAGACAATGCTGTACGTTGAACTGGATCCCAGTTTATAATGCGTTCGCCTTGATAAATAAGTCCTTTTTCATATAATGTTACAAATACTGTTTTTACAGCATCACTTAAGCCTTCATCTAATGTAAATCTTTCTTTTGAATAATCTAAAGATAAACCTAATTTTTCCCATTGACTACGAATAATAGAAGCATATTCTTCTTTCCAGCTCCATGCTTTTTCCAAGAACTTTTCTCTACCTAAATCATAACGAGAAATGCCATCTTCTCTTAATCTTGCTTCTACTTTAGCCTGAGTTGCAATGCCTGCATGGTCCATTCCAGGAAGCCATAAAACATCGTAACCTTGCATACGTTTATAACGAATAATCATATCTTGTAAAGTTGTATCCCATGCATGTCCTAAATGAAGTTTACCAGTAACATTTGGAGGAGGTATAACAATACAATATGGTTTTTTTGAAATATCGCCTGCTTCAAAATATTTTTTATCAATCCATGTTTTGTATTTACCTTCTTCAACCAAAGTATGATCATACTTACTAGCTAATTCTTTCATTAATTCTCCCTCACTTTCATATTTTATGCATCAGTTTCTTCTAATTCTTCTTCAGATTCTGTTTCAATTATTTCATCTGCTGAAAAATCATGATCATAATCATAAAAATCTTCTTTATGATCTAGAATAAAATCAATAATTTTATCTTGCAAATTCGTTGTTGATACTAAAGTTGCAAATTCATTTGTATAATCTGAATAATTATAATTTGCATAAATACCCATAATTTCCTCTTCTTTTTGAGCATCTTCTACATAATTTTCATCTTCAATTATCTTAGAAAAATACTTTGCAGCAGTCATTAGCTCAGCTAAATCAATTGCTCCAACTTCTTCAAAAGCACCTACAATATCATCAATGTATTTTTTGGTTGAAGGACTAATGAAAAAACTATGAATACTTCCGCTTTTTCCAGATACTGTCTGAGAGAGTTGATAAATACTATAGACAACCGTTTCACTATGATTGAAAGTATCAGTTTCATTATCAAAATCCTCATCTTCTTTACGCATGCAGTGAAATATAACTGCAGTTAAAATGTCTCCCCTAGAAATTTCATCCAAAATTCCTGGTTTTAAATATTTGTAATCTTCTTGTTTAATAGCTAATTGCATGGCTTCTTCTTTTTCATCAGCTCTATTAGATCTTAATCTTCTTACAAGAAAATAACCAAGAAACAAAAACATGATAATTGCTAAAACCCAAACAATTATATTTGATGTAGTCATTTTTTTCTCCTTTCATTAAAAAAACATTCGTTTAAGGACGAATGTTCGTGGTACCACCTTAATTTATATGCATAAGCATACCTCTAAGCTTTAACGCAGCTATACGTGTTTACTTACTTTGTTTCAGTCAACATACTCCGAGGCTACCTTCCAATTTATTCATCCATCTTATTTCCAGCAACATAAGACTCTCTATAGGACTATTAAATGTACTCCTCCTCATCAACGTAACATTATTTTAACAAAGCTCAATAATAAAGTCAATCATAATTGACGAATAAAATATTCTACTGATTCAATATAATGTAATAATTGGAATAATAAAGTAATATTATCTATTTCCTGTAAATTAAAGTGGATCAAAGGTGATATTTCTAATAAACATTTGAGTAATACAACTTCATCTTGATTGAGTTTAACAATATTTAAATAATTATCTATTAAGCATTGACTATCGAATAATGTAAAATCATTTTGATATAGATAATATAAATCAAAAACTGGTATATTAACATTTATATGGTCAATAGATATAAGACATTTATCTTTAATTAAAATATGATTTATATCAAAATTTTGATAATTATAAGTAACGCGAATATTTTTATAATTTTGTGTTAATGCTTGGTATTGTTTTAAATACATATAAGCATTATTCATTGTTTTTTCTAATTGATAATAATTCATTATATAATACCATTGAGTTGGTGAACGCCATTGAATTTTTTCATAATTGTTTATGAGTTGTTGATAGTATTGATATATTTTATCTATATTATTTTTTATTTGATTTGTTAATTGATTAAAATATTGTTGGGATGTTTTTATAGTATATGATGTTTGATTATGAATGGTTGCAATATAATTTAAATAGTATTTTATTTTTATTTCTATAGGTAAATATTCATCATTATTTAAATATGGCATTAAATAGATATATTGGTTTTGATATGGGGTTAGATACTGGTTATTTTGATTAGGTATGATTTTAATTGTATGTGGTATATTTAATGAATATATATTATGAAATATATTTTCTAATTGATTATTATTAACAATCTTAACGATATAAAATTCTTTATTAGTTTTTATTTTAAATACTTTACGAGTTATATGAATGATACCAATAACTTTAATATGATAATAATCATTAAGCGTATCTTTCATGCTACATAAGGAATAATAATAATTTGTCCTGCAACTAAAGATTTTTGATGATTGTAATTCTTTAATATTTCTTCAGATATTTGATAATGTTGAGCAATAGTTGAATAAGTATCATTATCACCAATGACATATAAATAATACGCACCAATATCTTCATCTTCATTATCATCAACTTCTTTTGTTTCAATAATATTTTCTTTGTAATTATTTTGATTAATTGACTGATCTAAAAGTTCTTCATTATTTAAGAGACTTTCTATTTCCTTAACAACTTCATCATCATTCTCTTCATGCGTTTCAATCATACGATCGTTATCATCTTTAACACCATATATGTTTGCTTGAATCATCATAGCTAAATCACCATCATTAATATTGTAATCAAAATCTTCTACTTTTACATGGAATTCTCTTTTATCAAGAATCTTATCAAAAGTTGCTAAAATATCTAAATCAATAGATTCCTGAAACTCTTTTTTTGTTTCACCATCTTTATATTCACCATTAATGATAATGGCACCCACAGCTCGCATACCTTCTTCTTCAACTTTATAATGGATTGATTCATCTACAGATATGGAAATTAATTCCTTTAATTGATGATCTAAATTGACAAGTTTTTTTAAATAAATTTTTTGCATTATTATACCTCCTGATATAATTTATGCTTTAATATTTATTTTATGAAAAAAAGAGGCAAATTAAATTTTAGCGTGGTAAGGGGTACCCTTTAAAGAATTGCGTGGGTG
>JAJQFG010000095.1 GCA_021201315.1 Erysipelotrichaceae bacterium | reverse complement strand
TTTAAGATGATGCTAAGCTATGATTCATTTCATGGATATCATACCTTGAATCTAAAGAATGAATTAGGATACAAGATTGACTTAGGAACTGATGCCTTTGGTAATATAACTCGTATAGATAATGCATTAGAGGGTATTCATTCAAAGTTACAGATTGAAGAAAATGTATTAAGTGATACAGTAAAACAGTTTGAAAATGCCAGGGACGAAGTTCAAAAACCTTTTGCAAAGGAAGACGAACTTAATGAATTATCAAAGCGTCTTTCTAAATTAAACAAGGAATTGGATATAGGAAAAGATGATGAAGAAGCTCTTGATTTCGATGATGAAGTTAAGGAAACTTCTCCAAGAAACAAAGTAGAATGCCGTTAATGTTGTTTTACAATTCACCAGAATTGGTGAAAATTAAAGTAACCAGAATGGTAAAAAATAAAACAACTTTTTGATTATTTATTAATCAAAATACGATTTTATAAATCGCATATTTTTGTTTAAAAGAAATCTATGATACACTTTTTATGAGGTGATAAACATGTTGGAAGAAACAAATTGTAGCACGCTTGTGGATATTATTGATGCAATCTTTGATGAAGAAATTTATGAGGATATTATTGCTCATGCTAAATTAACTAAGGAATATTCTGATTTTAAAAATCTAAGGGAAATATTCTTTGAAAGCTATCCAAAAATGGAAAAGATTGAAGGAGTTCAGCCAGTAACCATTGATGAAAAGAATCTGGATGATTTAAGTGAATATCATAGCTTAAAACAGAAAGAAAAAAAGCTGTTAATGAAGGAAGCTTATTATAGAGGTATTAATGATATGCATACACTTGTCAACAGAGTTAAAAGTAATGATTAATAAATAAAACAAAATTTCAGTAGTACATTTAGGAACAGATTTAAAAGCTGTTCCTTTTCTTCTGTCAATTAAAAAATATAACAATAAGGAGAAATAATTTTGAAAAGAATATATATACCTAATGAAGAGGTAGCAGAATTAAAAAAGATAGATCTTTATACCTATCTGTATAACTATGAACCAAATGAACTTGTTAAATATTCAAAAGGTGTTTATACAACAATGTCTCATGGCAGTCTTCATATTTCAAATGGTTTATGGTTCTGGTGGGCAAAAGGAGTTGGTGCTAAAAGTGCATTAGATTATTTAATCAAAGTATGGGATTATAAATTTTATGATGCAGCTTATCTTCTAAAGAAATGTGTAGAAAATAAAAAACCAGAAATTGTAATAATGGATATACAGGCAAAACCTAAAGAACTTAACCTTCCCTTTCATGCTGACAACAATGAACTTGTTATAAAATATCTTAATGAAAGTAGATATATTGATAAAGATATTATTGATTTTTATATCAACAACAACATGCTTTATGAAGCTGATTATGATCATGCATGTATATTTGTTGGTTATGATGATGAGGGTAATCACAAATTTGCATCAAAACGTTCTATCAGGGATGACTGGAAAATGGATTTGTATGGCAGTAAGAAACAGTGGTCATTCAGATTAAAAAATAATTTAAGCAACACACTTCATGTGTTTGAAAGTCCTATTGATTTGATGTCATTTCAGACAATGGAAAAGCAAAAAGATAATGACTGGAAATGTGAAAACTACCTTTCATTAAGCGGAGCTGCAATGAATAACAGCAATAATAATTACGCTAACGTTCCACCAGCATTGAATAATTTTTTAAAAGAAAACAGAAATATAAAAACAATATTTCTTCATCTTGATAATGATAATGCTGGCAAAGAAACTTCAGCAACAATTGAGACATTGCTTGATAATCATTATCAGATTTTTGATTTGTCACCAAAAAATTATAAAGATATGAATGAAATGCTAGTAAATAATTTAATCTAAATATTGTAAAATAAAATTGAAAACAAACAAAAGTCACACTATAAGAAATAAATGTTTTATGGTATAATCAAGGCAAAGGAGGATGATAATATGGGAATTTATTTAAATCCAGATAATACATGGTTTACAAAATCACGAAATAAGCCTATATATGTTGATAAGTCTATGCTTATTCAACATCTTAATTCAATTATTGGTATTGATGACTGTTATGTGTGTGTATCTAGACCTAGAAGATTTGGAAAAAGCACTGACGCTAATATGTTGGTTGCCTACTATTCTAAAGGCTGTTCCTCAAATGAACTGTTTGATGATTTAAAAATTTCACAAACAGAGTCTTATCATACTCATCTTAATAAACATAATATTATATTTATAGATTTGATGGAAATCTATTCTAAATATAAAAATTTTAAAGACATGAAAAAATTTATCACAAAAGTATTGATGATAGAAATTAAACAGGCTTATCCAGATGTGTTTTATTATGATGATAATGATTTGAACTTATCACTCCGAAATGTCTATGATCAACTAAAGGAACAGTTTATATTTATCTTCGATGAATGGGACTGTGTATTAAGAAATAAAAATTCTACAGAGCAAGACAAAATAGATTTTCTGGAATTCTTAAGTGAGCTATTTAAAAATAGGCCTTATATTTCTTTTGTTTATATGACAGGAATACTTCCTATCAAGAAATATGGTGATGAAAGTGCTCTAAATATGTTTGATGAAATTAGTATGATTGAACCAGAACCACTTGAAGAATTCATGGGATTTACAGAAGATGAGGTTAAATGTTTATGTGAAGAAAACAATATGGATTTTAATGAAATGAAGTCCTGGTATGATGGTTATTATATTGGACAGAATATGTCAATATATAGTCCTAGATCCATTGTTAAAGCTATATCCTCTAAAATATGCAGAAGTTATTGGACTAAAACAGGAACTTTTGAAAATTTAAGTAAACATATTAATATGAATTTTGATGGATTAAAAGAAACTGTTATTCAATTACTTGCAGGCGAAGAAATAAAGGTAGATACTGGAGGATTCCAAAATGATATGTCAATATTTAGAAGCAAAGATGATGTTTTGACAATGCTTATTCATCTAGGCTATTTAGGATACAATCGAAATAATGAAACTGTCTATATTCCTAACAAGGAAATAATTGATTCATTTATACAATCAATTAAGACTCCTCAATATGAGCAAACATATAAAGCCATATGTAATGCTCAGGAATTATTGGAATCAACATGGGATATGAATGAAGAAAAAGTAGCTGAAGGATTGGAAGAAGTACATGATTCATTTATTAACTCTAATTTAAAATATAATGACGAGAATTCATTGTATACAACAATTATGATGGCATATTTTACAGCAAGAAATTATTATACACCTTTTAGAGAGCTGCCATCAGGAAAAGGTTTCTGTGATATTGCTTTTATTCCATATAATCCAAATCATCCAGTAATGATTGTTGAACTTAAATATGATAAGGATGTAGAAACTGCAATTGATCAGATAAAGGAAAGAAAATATACACAAAATCTAGAACATTATCATGGCAATTTGTTACTGGTAGGTATAACCTATAATAAAGGCGAGAAAAAACATATTGCCAAGATTGAAAAGTTTGTGAAAGAATAAATGAAAAAATTCTATTTTCCTCAACTGGATTAAGATTTTATTAAGGAGTGGAAAAACATGGATTACGAAAAACCTATAGGAAATGAATCAATTGAGCGTTTGATAGAATGCTATAGAATCAATGATGAAATATGGTTTGTTTATAAAGGCCAGGATTTATTTTTGGGATATGAAGATGGTGATTGTGTTATTTATGATGGTCCATATGGTGATGCATTATATCGTTGGGACAAAAAAACTGCATTGGAAGAATTGATGATAGATGGTATGCCACTTATTATGGTATTGAAAAATTCTTACATTGATACAATTTATTGAGAATAAAATTTATATTGAAAATATGTGTGCTTCAAAATTGAAAACAAAAAAATAATCTTAATTACTCTAGGCATCGATAATGATGCCTTTTTTGTTTGATTAAGCTAATGAACAGTATATATTAAAGAAAGATGGTGATATGTTTTGATAAAGAAAATAACAAAGGAAATTGAAAAACTTGAAAAGCAAAAAGTTCAAAAGACCGATAGAAAAAATCAGCTAGATAAAGATATTACAATTATTAATTCACGCTTAAAGGAACTCAATAATTTGAAAACTCAGTATGAAAAACTAAGCGAAAGCACTGATACGTTTTTTGAAAAAATAAATGTTAAAAATAATGAATAAGCTTTAGAAGAAATCATATTCATGATTAAAATAATTTGACGATTTTATATAAAATAAAATGAATAAGTTCAATAAAATAATTTGAATAAGGAATGCAGCTGATTATTTAATCTGCATTTTTTTGTTAATTGAATAAAATAAAGTGACTTTTTTAAATCAAATAAAATGACTATTTTAAAAAATAAGATCAAATAATTTGAATAAGATGGTTTAAATAATTTGATTATGCGTATTACTGATAATTTAATTTGAAGATTGAAAGGAAATGGTAAATAAATGAAGAAAAAATATATTGTCGAGATTACTGAAACGCTTCAAAAACAAATTATAATTGAAGCTAAAAATAAAGATGAAGCAGTAAAGGAAGTTGAAGAAAAATATCATAGTGAAGAAATCATTCTTGATGAAGATAATGTAACTGATGTTGATATTGTTGCTATTGAAGTTTATAGAAGTTACGACAATGAAAGATAGTATTCTGGGCTGGTATAAAATTCATAAATAAAGGGATAACAACGTGTCCGAAGTTGTAGCAAGCAGGGACTTTTGACCCCAAAAGTCAGTTTTTCAGGGGGTATCCCCTAAAACCCCCAATCAATGATGAGGAGAGATGTATATGGAAATAATGATAAAATTAATGATATTTGTATTAGGTGTTTTTGTTGGCATTGTATTAATGTGCCTTATGCAGGTGAATAGAGATGAAGAGTAAAAAAAGAAATAAATCAATAAAGATTAGATTAACTGTTGATGAATTCAATACTCTTAATGAACGTGTTGCATTGACTGGTCTTTCAAGAGAAGAGTATGTGAGGTCACTGATGAAAATGGAGATACCTCCTTCTCTCCCCTCACCTGATATGATAGAAACTATTAAACAATTAAGACTTATAGGTAATAACATTAATCAGCTAGCAGTGATAGCTTACAAGACTGGTTCAATTGATATTATGAAATACAAGAATGATTATGAAAGACTTCAAAATCAAATCCTTAAGATAATCACTCTTATTAATCAGCCAACAAAACTAGAGGAAATAAAAAATGGCAACAACAAAGATATGGGCAGTTAAGGATAATCTTAAGAGAGTTCTTGATTATGCTTCCAATCCTGAAAAGACTGAAAACGAAGATATTGGTACTTATGAATTTAAAGGTTTAAAAAATGTTATTAAATATACTGTGAATGATTTAAAAACAGAGAAACAGTTTTATGTGAGTGGTATCAACTGTGAACCATCCACAGCCTTAGATCAAATGATTTCTACTAAGAAAGCAGCTCACAAGGAAGATGGTGTATTAGCTTTTCATTGTTATCAGTCATTCAGACCTGGAGAAGTTACACCAGAAACAGCACATAAGATTGGCATTGAATTGGCTAAAAGAATGTGGGGAAATGATTTTGAGGTACTTGTTACAACTCATCTTGATAAGAAGCATTTTCATAACCACTTTGTAGTGAACTCTGTATCATGGAGCACTCATAAAAGATTTTTAGATAGTCATAGCGATTATGATAGGTTTAGAAGATTATCGGATGAGCTATGCAAGGAATATTCATTGAGTGTTGTTAAGAATCCTAAAAAAGGTAAGCACTACAAGGAATGGCATGATGAGCAGCAGCGTATTCCAACAAGAAGAACACTTATCATAGATGATGTTGAAAGAGCTATAGCCAATAGTATGTCATTCACTATGTTTATCAAAAACATGGAAGACATGGGCTATGAAGTCAAGACCAATGTCAAGCATATTGCAGTCAAGCCACCTGGTGGTGAAAACTTCTATCGACTTCATAATCTAACGAAAGATGAAAAATACAGTGAGGAAAATATCAAATATCGAATCTTTACAAAGAAGCCTTCAAGAAAATCTGTTTCTAAACAAAAGCCAGTTAAATATCATTATCATGGTAATCTTAAAAAAGCAAAAAAACTTACAGGACTTAAAGCTTTGTATTTTCACTATATGTATCGTATGGGAATCATTCCCCAAAGGGCACCTAACAACAAGAAGGTGTCCTTTATTTTTAAGGAGGAGTTAAGATATATGGATAAGATATCCAGTGAGGCAATATTATTGTCTAAGAATAACATTAATACAATTGAAGAACTTGAATCAAAGAAAGATGAACTTAATGAGAAAATAGACAGCCTTACCAAGAAGAGACGTTGTTGTTACAACAAGATCAGAAGATGCAAAAATCTTGAAACAAAGGAAATGCTTCAAAGCGATGTAGTAGCTTTAACTGATGAACTTAAGAAACTTCGAAAGGAAGTGAAACTGTATGATGATATTAAGGAACGTTCATCAAAAATGAAAAACAAATTAGATCAGGCTAAAGAACTGGAAAGAAAGGATGATAGAAAGTATGAGTACAAATGGCGAAACGGCTGATC
>JAJQFG010000044.1 GCA_021201315.1 Erysipelotrichaceae bacterium | reverse complement strand
AATATATTATGAATTGTGAAATTTTTTCTTGACAAAGGTCACTTCATAACAGGAGACAGATGTCTCCTTTTATATTACGGGAGGTTTATATGTTAATAAAATCTATTCAAGAACAATACAAAATCAAAGACATATGTCTAAAAGAAAGATTAGATACTATAGTTCCTGCTGTCATGAAAGAAAGCAAGGCTGATTGCTGGATTATAGCAAGCAAGGAATATCATGAAGATCTTGTCTTTGATGCATTAACTCCAGCAAGTTATTTAACAGCTAGACGAATTACTATGTTAGTATTTATAAAGGACAATAATGGAATTAAAAGATTTTCCTTAAGTATGCCTGATGAATCATTGAATCAATTCTATCCACAATATTGGAACTTTCCTAAGGAAGATCAAATGGTAGCATTAACACGTTTACTAGAAGAATATGATCCAAAACAAATATGTATCAATATTTCTAAAGATTATACTTTTGCTGATGGGTTAAGCTATGGACTCTATCAAACATTCATAGAACAATTACCACAAAAATATACTGATAGATTTATGGCAGATCCTTTGTTAGCCATTAAAACAATGGAAATAAGAACCTCTACAGAATTATCATTATATCCAGAATTGATGAATTTAGCTTTTTCAGTGATGGAATCAATGTTTAGTAAAGAGACAATTACTCCAGGTAAAACAACATGTCAAGAACTTGAGTATTATATGATGGATAAAGTAACACAAATGGGTCTTGAATATTGGTTTTCACCAACATTAGATTTACAAAGAGAAGGTCATGATGGGGTTATTTATGAAGGTGTTATTGAAAAGGGTGATTTGCTTCATTGTGATTTTGGTATTAAATATTTGAATATGTGTAGTGATACGCAAAGATTAGCCTATGTAGCTAAAGATGATGAAGATAGTATTCCTGAATGGATGTTAGAAGGGTTTAAAGTAAATAATCGTTTTCAGGATATTGTTAGAAGTCATATGGTAGAAGGTAAAACTGGTAATGAAGTGTTGATGGATTCATTAAATCAAGCAAAGGAAGAAAACATTGATGCTTGTCTATACTCTCATCCATGTAATATGTATGGTCATGGTCCTGGTCCTACAATTGGATTGTGGAATGATCAAAATCCTATTCCTATCAAAGGTGATATCAAAGTGTCATTAAATACAGTATATGCCTTAGAGCTCAATATCAAATATATTCATGATGGTATTAAATATCAAATCTTTAGTGAAGAAACTGTATCTTATACAAAAGATGGTGTTAATTTCTTATATCCAAATCGTGATCAAATATATTTTATCAAATAGGAGAATACCATGAATCAAACAATACAAGAATTATTCGATCGTAAATCAGTTCGTGCATATAGTGGAGAACCAATAACAGAGGAAGAAAAGAAACTTATCTTAGAATCAGCATTGCAGGCACCAAGTGCAGGTAATATGGGTTTGTATCATATTATTGATGTACAAGATCAGGATGTTAAAGATCAATTAGCGATTCTATGTGATCATCAGCCATTTATTTCTAAAGCATCAATGGTATTGGTTTTTCTAGCTGATTATCAAAAATGGTATGATATGTTTAAGTATTATGATTTACCAGTAGGTAAATTAGAAGAATCTGATCTTATATTAGCTATTGAAGATTGTATGGTAGCTGCTCAAAATAGTGTGGTAGCTGCACAGTCTCTAGGCATAGGATCTTGTTATATTGGTGATATTTTGGAAAACTTTGAAAAAACACAGGAGTTACTCAATTTACCAAAATATGCAGTACCTATTGGTATGGTTGTTTATGGTAAACCAACTGAACAACAAAAAAACAGAACAAAACCTAAACGTTTTGATCTAGAAGATATGGTTAGTGTGAATGCCTATCATCAAAAAACAATTGAAGAAACTAAGAATATGTTTAAAAAACAAGCCAATAAAAATGATGAACAATTAGCTCAATATATTGAATCATTCGCTAAACGTAAGTTCTTTGCTGAATTTAGATATGAAATGAATCGTTCAGCTCGTGCTATTATCGAATCTTGGTTAAAATAAAAGTCACCATCGGTGACTTTTTATATATAATTTATATGAGTTTCATATTTTTTCCATATCAATTTGTTAAGATAAAGTTGGAGGAAAATCATGATGAAAAAAATAATAATGGCATTACTTGTTATAGGTCTATGTGGATGTACTAATCAAGCCAATAATACAGAACAAACATTAATGAATGATATTAAAGAAACTATGCCAATAAGAGTATATGAAGAATTAAGTGAAGCTAATATAAATACAAATAATGATAATACGATTTCAGTAAAAAATAATAATGATAACCCTACACTACGTCTGGATTTTACTTATGAAGATGATAAACTTGTTCAATATGTTTCTAAAGAATATGGCTTCGTTGATGATGAATTAATGGATATTCCTATAAGTGAAGGAGAAGCCAAATTATTAGCAACTAATTTTGCAAAAGTTTTTTTAGATAAAGATGTAACTTTAGAAATGACTAATGATTTAAGTGGATATGATACAGGTGATTATATAACATTCCAAGATGAAGATGGTGGTATTTATCTTGTACAATTAACAACGAATATGGTTATAAAGTATGAAGCATTATAATAGCGAAGCCTTTGGGCTTCGCTTATGCTTTTTCTGAAAATATTTTAATATTTATGAATATTCTTTTTGAATTCAAAAAGCAACAAATCGACTGAACACAATAAAGAACTTATGTTTTTGATTAAAGGTATTATCAAAAATAATTAAAAATGTTAAGAAGTGAATAAAAATGATAAAATATTAGCTCAATGTATTAGAATTATTCTTAAATTAAAAAAAGCGAAGCAACGCAGGCGTTGCCGCACATAAAACTTTTGTTTTTGTCCTTCAAGCTATTATATACATTTTTAATACAAATAGTCAATAATAAATTGCAATTAGTGATTTACTTTGATTTTCATTAATTATATAATGATGGCGAGGTGAGCAGTTTGAACTATTTGAATATTGAAGATCCTGTTTATAGATTTGAAAGACACGTCAATAATAATATTTATGTTGATAAAACGATGATGATAGATATTGTATCTCGTTATATAGACAAAAGTGATTTTAGCTATATATGTGTAACTCGACCTCGTCGTTTTGGTAAAACATATAATGCTAATATGTTAGCAGCCTATTATACAAAAGGATATGATACAAAGAATATTTTTGATAAGCTTAAAATATCTCAAACAGATGATTATTTAAAGCATCTTAATAAATATAATGTTTTATATATTGATTTTAGTGATATGAATGACAGATGTTCTTCATATGATGAATATATCACAAATATTAAACAAAATATTAAATCAGATTTAGAGTCGGAATATCATATAGATGTATCTTTAGAAGCACCGATCAGTGCAGCTTTTAGACAAACAAAGGATTCTTTTGTGCTTATTTTAGATGAATGCGATAGTATTTTTTATAAGTCATTTATGAGTGAACAAGATTGTATCAGTTATATGGAATTTCTAAAAAATCTTATTAAAGATAAGCTTTCAGTTCGTTTGGCTTATATGACTGGAATATTGCCTATCGTTAAGTATTCATCAGGATCAGCTTTAAATAATTTTTCGGAATTTAATTTTATAAATGATAGAAGATATGATGAATTTTTTGGATTTACAGAAGATGAAGTCAAATCTTTATGTATACAATACCCTCAATTAAAATATGAAGATTTAGAATATTGGTATGATGGTTATTATACAAGTACTGGAAAAAAGCTTTTTAATCCTCGTAGTGTTTCGAGTGCTTTTGATCGTTGCTATTGTGGAAATTATTGGACTTCTACAGGTCCTATGAGTGAAATAGCTGATTGTATTGAAGATAATGTGGATGATGTTAGAGACGATATTGTACAATTAGTGGCTGGTGTTCCTGTTGAGATTGAATTAATGGAATATTTAGAAAAAGACGATAATCTTGATATAAGAGATGAAATATTGTCATCTATGGTTATTTTTGGCTTTTTAACCTATCGTGATGGATATCTTTATATTCCTAATCATGAGCTTATGCTTAAATTCGAAAAGATATTGAATAGAAAAGATATGGGTGAGTACAATGAGATAGTCAAACAAAGCAAGCTTATCTTAAAGGCTACACAAGAAGAAAATGAAGAATTATTGGCTAATATGATTGAAGAAGCTCATGATAAGGAAATCGATTTATTTCATTACAATGATGAGAATAGCTTAGCATGCTTGTTAACGGTTTGTTATATATATGCAAGAAAGTATTACAGAATTAAACGTGAAGAGGCAACAGGCAAGGGTAGATGTGATATGATATTTGTACCTCAAAGATCACATATACCAGCCATTATTATAGAATTGAAAGTGAATGGCACACCTCATGAAGCGATTGATCAAATAATTAATAAAAACTATGTAGATAAAGTCAAAGATTGCAAGGAAATATTATTAGTTGGTATAAGTTATAATTCTAATAGTGAACATGCTGAATATAAGAAACATCATGTAAAAATTGAAGAATATAAAAAATAAGCGAAGCCTTTTGGGCTTCGCTTATGCTTTTTGTAAGAATACTTTATAAGCTTGATATGCTTCGTATAAGTCTACTTTTGATAAGACTTCATAAGGTGCATGCATATTTAATATTGGGATACCAGCATCAATAACATCCATATTATAGTTTGCCATATAACATGAAATAGTACCTCCGCCACCTTGATCAACTTTACCGACTTCAGCTGTTTGGAAATAGATATCACTTTCATCCATGATTTTTCTGATTTCAGCTACATATTCAGCATTGGCATCGTTAGAACTGCTCTTGCCTCTAGCACCAACATACTTATTGAAAACAATACCATTACCTAAAAATGCAGAGTTCTTTCTTTCACATACTTCAGGATATAATGGGTCAAAACCATTGCTGACATCACTAGAGAGGACTTTACTATTTGTGAAAGTTCTTTTTAAATCTAAATAGGAAGTATGATTACATAAATTCAATACTTCAGCCACACTGTTTTCGAAGAAAACAGATTGAGCACCAGTGGCACCCATGCTGCCAATTTCTTCCTTATCAACTAATAAACAACAAGATGTATAATCTACATCATTCATATCTAAAATAGCTCTTAAAGAAGTATATGCACAGCATTTATCATCATGTCCATAGCCTAATATCATAGATTTATCTAAGCCATAATCTCTAGCTTTACCACTAGGAACAACTTCAATTTCCGCAGATAAGAAATCTTCTTCTTCAATATCGTATTGATCTTTAAGTAATCTCAATATATTGGCTTTAACACAATCTTTTTCTTCATCTTTTAAAGGAATAGAACCAAATGTCAAATCAAGATTTTCACCAGCAATCACTTCACTGGCTGTTTTCTTTAATTGGTCAGCAGCTAAATGAGGTAATAAATCACTGACACCAAATACAGGATCATCGTCTTTTTCACCAATATTAATATCAATAACTGTTCCATCCTTTTTAATGACTACACCAATCATTGATAAAGGAATGGTTACCCATTGATATTTTTTGATACCACCATAATAATGCGTATCTAATAATACAAAACCATCTTTTTCATAAAGAGGATTTTGTTTAATATCGATTCTAGGTGAATCAATATGAGCACCTAATACTCTTAATCCTTTTGTAATATCATTTTTACCTACTACAAATAAAACCATATTTTTATTTCTATTATTGACATAAACTTTATCACCTGGCTTTAAAGATATCAAATTCTTTGATATCTTTAAAACCATATTCTTTGGCTAATGCTATTGTTTTTTTGATAAAAGTTCTTTCTGTTTTACCTTTGGTAATGAATTCTTTATATTCATTACCAAATGAGAAAATATCATCATAATTATTATATTTATTCCATGCATTTTTAGCGTACATGTCATCACTCCTTCACATTTAATTCTAATAATTTTAAAATAATTTCAACTTGCTTTTTCATCATTGTAATAGATACAAATTCATATGGTCCATGATAATTATATCCACCTGTACCAATATTAGGACAAGGAAGTCCCATATATGTTAAATTAGCACCATCTGTTCCGCCTCTAATAGGATTAGAATAGCCTTCAATACCACAAGCTTTCTGAGCTTCTTTGTAGTTATCTATAATATACATATGATCCAATAAATGTTCTTTCATATTTAAATATGTTTCTTCAATGGTTACTTTAACCATTGGATAACCATATTTCTTATTTAAGAATGCTTCTATATCTTTGAAATCTTGACATTGTTTATGAACTAAATCTAGATCATGATTTCTTATAATATATTCCATAACTGTTTTTTCACAGTTTCCTTGAATTTGAAGTAAGTGATTAAAACCTTCATAGCCTTCAGTGTATTCAGGACGAGCAAATGTTGGTAATAAGCGATCGAATTCCTGAGAAATAGTAATAGAATTGATCATTTTATTTTTGGCACTACCAGGATGAATGCTTTTACCTGTTATTTCTACTATAGCACTATAAGCATTAAAATTCTCATATTCAATCTCTTCAATCGTACCACCATCAACAGTATAAGCATAATCAGCATTAAAATAATCTAAATTGAAATAATCAGTGCCTCTACCTATTTCTTCATCGGTTGTAAAAGCAATTTGAATATCATTATGCTTAAATTCTGGATGTTCACTGACATATTGAGCAAGCTCCATAATAATTGTAACACCTGCTTTATCATCAGCACCTAATAAAGTATTACCATCTGTATGTATCAAATCATGATGAACAACATTTAATAAATCAGGAAAAACTTCAGGGTCCAAATACATCTGTTTTTCTGCATTCAATGTAATCACATCACCTTGATAATCTCTAACAATAGATGGATGAATATCTTTGCCACTACAATCAGGCGAAGTATCCATATGGGCAATAAAACCAATAACATCACCTTGATGATTATTGTTTGAAGGTAAAGTTGCATAAACAATACCATTTTCATCTAACCTAGCAGTTGTAATACCATAAGATTGTAATTCTTTAACTAATAGTCTAGCTAGATTAAGTTGTTTTAAAGTTGATGGCACGGTAGAAGATGCAGAGTCTGATTGTGTGTCATAACTTACATACTTTAAAAATCGATTCTCTATACTCATTTTATAACCTCGCTTTCACAATGATTTATTATACACTGATTATGTGAAATTATCAAAAGATATAACAAGGATTTGTTAGATGAACTTTTAGCTGAATATGAAATTAGTTCATTTATGTGTATACAATACATTTTATTTGTATAAAAATGTGCAAAAATAACAAAATTTATACCGTAACAATGTTTAAAATCGTTTGACGTATGTTAAATTGTGTTATATACTTGATTCAAGACATTATATTGTCTTATTCATTTTAGAGAGAGGAGTATAATAAAATGAAGATAATGAAAAAAGTATTTTCTGCAGTTTTATGTGGAGCAATGGCTTTAACATTAGCAGCTTGTGGAAGCAGCAACGAAACTACTGAAGCTACTAGTAGTGTTACTTTGATGAGCGAAAATGATTTATTGACATTGGATTCATCTCAAGCAACTGATGGTACAGCTTTACAAGTAATCCAAGCATTTACTGATGGGTTATATGGCTATGCTGAAGATGGAACTTTAACAGAAGACTTAGCAGAAACTGTTATGATTTCTGAAGATAGCTTAACTTATACAATTACTTTAAGAGAAGCTTATTGGTCTAATGGTACTCAAGTTACAGCAGATGATTTTGTTTATGCATGGAAACGTTTGATTACTGAAGGTAGTGAATATGCTTACTTATTAGGTAGTACAGGTTTCAAATTAAAGAATGCTGATGCTATTATGGATGATGGTGCTGATATTGATACATTAGGTATTACAGCTCAAGATGATTCTACTTTAGTATTAGAACTTGAATCTCCATGTTCTTATATTGAAGCATTAATGGCATTCCCAACATTCTTCCCATTAAATCAGGAATTTGTTGAGTCATGTGGGGATCAATATGGTACAACAGCTGAAAATTTAATTGGATGTGGTGCATTTACTTTAACAACTTATGAAACAAGTAATAAGGTTGTTTTAACTAAGAATGCTGATTACTATGATGCTGATGAAGTAACAGTTGATGAAGTAACTATTAACTTAGCACAAGATCAATCTGCAGCTGCATTACAATTTGACAGTGGTGAATTAGATTATTGTATTATTACTTCAGCTTTAGTAGATACTTATAGCGAAAAGGATACATATAGTACAATCAACAATGGTTTCTTATGGTATTTATATGTTAATTTTGAAAATGAATATTTAGCAAATGAAAACATTCGTAAAGGTTTATCAGCTGCTATTGATAGAGTTGACTTATGTGATAACATCTTAAAAGATGGTTCATCTCCAACAACTGGTTTCGTACCTGCTGAATTATGTACTAATAGTGATGGTCAAGATTTTGCTGAAGCATGTGGTGATTTATTAGCAGAATATGAAGTTGATTATAACATGGAAAAAGCACAAGAATATATTGATGCTGGTTTAGCAGAATTAGGTGTTGATAGTATTAGTATTTCTATGTTATATGGTACTGATGAAGGCGTTGATACAGTTGCAACATACTTAGAACAAGCTTTCAATTCATTAGATGGTGTTGAATTCTCATTATCAGCAACTCAAAAAGAATCTCGTATCGAAAAACAACAAGATGGCGAATTCGAATTATCATTAACTCGTTGGGGACCTGACTACGCTGATTCATCTACTTACTTAGATTTATTAGGTTCTGATCAAATTGGTAACTATAACTATGGTAGTTATAGTAACGCTGATTACGATGAATTAGTATTAGCAGCTAGAACTGAAACTGATACTGAAGCTCGTGAACAATTATTGATGGATGCTAATGCTTTAGCAACTGAAGAATGTGCAGTTATTTCAATCTTCTGTCAAGGTCAAGCAGTATTAACAAGCTCTAGAATGACTGGATTAATCCATAATGCTTGTGGTACTCCATATATCTACAAATATATTAAAGTATCTGAATAAGATCATTAAGAGGTTTATAACTATTAAAGGTTAGAACCTCTTTTATTTATTATTAAAACAATAAAAATGTTGCATCGTGATAAAAATGTGTTATAATGGATTTGCGTTAAAATTATATATAGTTATTAGATGAATATTTGGGGTAATATTTCACAATAAATCACAAATTATGTGTGCATTATTGTATACAAAAGAGAAAATATTTGCAATCAATTTGTTTTAAAACGAATTTGAAGATATTTAATTTTGTAAAATCACAAAATAATAACTTAAAAAATAATTATTAACGTTAAAATTTGTTTGACATATGGATAAATGTGTTATATACTTGACTCATGACAATATGTCATTCCATTATTTTGGAGAGGAGAAGAAGAACATGAAAATAATGAAAAAAGTATTATCTGCAATGCTTTGTTGTGCTATGGCATTTTCTTTAGCTGCTTGTAGCAGTGGAGATGACAGTGCTGGTGCAGATGTAGTTATCATGAGCGAAAATGACTTAATGTCTTTGGATTCATCTCAAGCAACTGATGGAACTTCATTTGAAATTATCTCAGCTTTCAAAGAAGGTCTATATACTTATGCTGAAGATGGAACATTAACATTAGGTTTAGCAGATAGTGTTGAAGTTTCTGAAGATCAATTAACTTATACTTTCACATTGAAAGATACAACTTGGTCTAATGGTACTGCTGTTACAGCTAATGACTTCGTTTATGCATTACAACGTTGTATTAGTGTAGGTAGTGAATATGCATTCTTATTAGGAGAACAAGGTGCTAATATTGTAAATGCTGAAGCAGCAATTGCTGGTGATGTTGACGTTAGTGAAATTGGGGTTACAGCTGTCGACGATAAAACTTTAGTATTTGAATTAGCAACTACTTGTGGTTTCTTTGATAAACTATTAGCTTTCCCAACATTCTTCCCTATTAATGAAGAATTTGCTGAAGAAGAAGGCGATGATTATGCAACAACAGTAAATGATTTATTATATTGTGGTGCATTTACTTTAACTTCTTGGGATGTTAACAGTAATGTAGTCTTGACAAAGAATGAAGATTATTATGATGCTGATGTTGTACAAATTAATTCATTAACAATTAACTTGGCTCAAGATCAATCTGCAGCAGCATTACAATTCGACAGTGGTGAATTGGATTATTGTATTATTTCTTCATCATTAGTTGATACTTATAGCGATAAAGATACATATAGTACAATTAACAATGGTTTCTTATGGTATTTATATGTTAACTTCGAAAATGAATATTTAGCAAATGAAAATATCCGTAAAGGTTTATCTGCTGCAATTGATAGAGCAGACTTATGTGAAAATATCTTAAAAGATGGTTCATCTCCAGCAAGTGGTTTCGTGCCAGCTGAATTAACAACTAACTCTGATGGTCAAGACTTTGCTGAAGCATGTGGTGATTTATTAGAAGCTAATGGTATTAGTTATGATCTTGAAGCAGCTCAAGCTTATATTGATGCTGGTTTAGAAGAATTAGGTGTTGATAGTATTAGCCTTAGATTATTATACGGTACTGATGAAAGTGTTGATACTACAGCTACTTATTTACAACAAGCTTTAAATTCTTTAGATGGTATTGAATTAGAATTAGTTTCTACAACTAAGAACTCTCGTATCAATACTTATCAAAAAGAAGGAGATTTTGATTTATCATTAACTCGTTGGGGTCCTGATTATGCAGATTCAACAACTTATTTGAATAACTTAGAGACTTCACAAATCGGTAACAACAACTATGGTTGCTATAGTAGTGAAGAATATGATTCATTAATGTCACAAGCTCGTAGTGAATCTGATGCTGCAACTCGTGAAAGTATCTTAATGGAAGCTAATAATCTTTTAATGGAAGATGTAGCTATTATTCCTATCTTTGAACAAGGTCAAGCTGTATTAACAAGCCCAAGTCTTAGTGGTTTATTACACAATGCTGTTGGTACACCTTATATCTTTAAATATGTAACTAAATCATAATAAAAATTAATGATTTAAATAAAATGGATGAGTATAGAAGCACTTTATGGAAATCCATAAAGTGCTTTCCTTATTTTAGCCGAAAGGGGGAAGACATATGAATAAAGGTATGATGAAATATATTGGTAAGCGATTAGCAATATCCGCTGCTACATTGTTCGTCATCATTCTTGTCTTGTTTTTGATGTTAAAGTTGATGCCTGGTACACCTTTCAATGATGAGAAATTAACTGAAGCACAATTAGCTGTGTTGATGGCTAAGTATGGTTTGGATAAGCCTGTTATTGTGCAATTTTGGAATTATTTGAAGAATATGTTAACAGGTGATTTTGGTGTTTCTTATGTTATCAACAAAAATATGAATATTTCACAATTAGTAGGTAGTGCTATGGGTATATCATTTAGATTAGGTGTTATGGCTACTATTTTGGGTACAGTTGTAGGTATTTTATTAGGTATTGTTGCTGCATTGAATAAAAATACATGGATTGATACTGTATCAACAATTATTTCTGTTGTTGGTGTATCTATTCCATCATTTGTATTTGCTTTGTTATTGGTTTATTTATTAGGTGCTAAATGGAGAATATTCCCGACACAATATAGTAGTTCAAAACCGTTTGTTTCAGCTATTATTCCTGTTATTGCACTGTCAATGAGTGTTATTGCCAATGTTGCACGTTTTACACGTACTGAAATGATTAGTGTATTAGGCAGTGAATATATGACACTTGCTAAGGCAAAAGGTTTGGATCAAAGAACTTTGATTTTTAAACATGCTTTACGTAACTCATTAATTCCTGTTATTACTATATTGGGTCCAATTATGGTTAATATTATGACTGGTACAATGGTTGTAGAAAAGATTTGTGGTATTCCTGGTTTAGGTAAATTGTTGATTTCTAGTATTCAACAAAATGACTATAATGTAACACTTGCATGTTCATTCTTATATGCAGTTATGTATATTATTATTGTATTAGTTATTGATGTTCTTTATGGAATTATCGATCCAAGAATCAGACTTGGAAAGGGGGATTAGTCAATGGATGAATTAAAAGATATTGAATTTTTACCTGATGATTTTGAATTTATCGGTAATAATCAAGATATTATGAAAGATGAAGTCATGCCTGATATTCCTTTCTGGTTAGATGTTTGGAGAAGATTTAAAAAGAATAAGGGTGCTGTTATAGGTGCTGTTGTTATTATTTTCATTATTATTATGGCTATTTTTATGCCAATGTTGTCTTCATATAAATTTGATGCCATTGATTCATCACAAGCTAATCAGGGATTAAGTGCAACTCACTGGTTTGGAACTGATAACTTTGGACGTGACTTATGGGTTCGTACTTGGACAGGAACTCGTGTATCATTGGTTGTAGCATTTGCAGCTATTGCGATTGATGTTGTAGTTGGTGTTACTTATGGTATGATTTCAGGTTACTTTGGTGGTATGGTTGACCAAGTTATGCAACGTATTCAAGAAATTTTAAACTCTATCCCAACATTAGTAGTTTTAACATTATTGATGACTGTTTTGGAAGCGTCACTTACAACAATTATCTTTGCATTGATGTTTACTGAATGGATTGGTATGAGTCGTATTACAAGAGCTCAGGTTTTACAAATTAAAGAAGAAGAATTTGTATTGGCTTCACGTACATTAGGAGCAAGTAGTTTCTTTATTATCTTTAAAGAAATCTTACCTAATATTTATTCACAATTGATCGTTATGTCAATGATGTCTATACCAAATGCTATCTTCTATGAAGCATATTTGTCATTCGTAGGTTTAGGTTTGACTGTGCCTAATGCCTCATTAGGGGTTTTAATCAATGATGGATTTACATATTTCTTATCTTATCCTCATATGGTTGCAATTCCTGTTATTGTTTTAGGTGCATTGATGTTAAGCTTTAACTTATTTGGTGATGGTTTACGTGATGCATTAGATCCTACAATGAAGGAGATGTAATTATGGCAGAGAAAGAAAAAATATTAGAGATAAAAGATTTACGTATTTCTTTTAAGACTACAAATGGAACAGTCAATGCCATTCGTGGTGTTAATTTGGAATTACATAAAGGTGAAACAATTGCGATTGTTGGTGAGTCTGGGTCAGGTAAATCTGTAACAACTAAAGCTGTTATGGGTATCATGGCTAGTAATGCTACGATTGATTCTGGTGAAATCAATTATGTTTGGTATGATGAAGATACTGGTGAAAGAAATGAAAGAGATTTGACTAAAATGAGCGAATCTGAAATGGGTAAAATTATTCGTGGTCGTAAGATTGCGATGGTTTTCCAAGATCCAATGACTTCATTAAATCCAACAATGACAATTGGAAAACAAATTATGGAACCTATGATTTATCATTATGGTAAATCTAAGGAAGAAGCTTATGAAAAATCATTAGAATTATTGGAATTAGTAGGTATTACAAATGCTAAAGATCGTATGAATAACTATCCTCACCAATTATCTGGTGGTATGAGACAAAGAGTTGTTATAGCAATTGCTTTATCTTGTGATCCATATGTATTGATTTGTGATGAACCTACAACTGCATTGGATGTTACTATTCAAGCTAAAATTCTTGAATTGATTAAAGATATTCAATCAAAGAAGGATTTATCAGTTATTTATATTACTCATGACTTAGGAGTAGTAGCTAAGGTAGCGGATTTTGTTAATGTTATGTATGCTGGTAAGATTGTTGAAAGAGGAACGATTGAAGAAGTATTCTATGATCCTCGTCACCCTTATACTTGGGGTCTATTATCAGCTATGCCTGATTTAAGTACAAATGATCCAGAATTATATACAATTCCTGGTGCACCACCAAACTTAGCATATGAGATTAAAGGTGATGCTTTTGCACCTCGTAATCAATTTGCATTAAATATTGATAAGAGAATTGATCCACCTTTATTCCCTGTACCAGGTAGTGATACTCACTTCTGTGCAAGCTGGTTGATGCATGAAAAGGCACCACATGTTGATATGCCTGAGTCATTACAACGTCGTATTGCTAATATGAAAAAGGAGGCTGGAATAGAATGAGCGAAACTGTACAACCTATTTTAGAGGTCGAAAACTTAAAACAACATTTTAAAGTAAGTAGAAGATTTACTGTTAAAGCTGTTGATGGTGTTTCTTTTAAAATTTATCCTGGCCAAACTTATGGATTAGTAGGAGAATCAGGTTCAGGTAAATCTACTACTGGTAGAAGTATTATTCGTTTATATAAACCTACTTCAGGTAAGATTATTTTCAATGGTCAAGATATTTCAGGGAAAATGTCTGAAAAAGATATTAAACTTTTAAGAACAAAGATGCAGATGATTTTCCAGGATCCAATGGCTTGTTTGAATCCTCGTATGAAAGTTATCGATATTATTGGTGAAGGTTTGGATATTCATCATTTGTATGAAACTCAAGAAGAAAGAACACAAACGGTTTATCAAATGCTTAACTTAGTTGGATTATCTAAAGAACATGCTATGCGTTATCCACATCAATTTTCTGGTGGTCAAAGACAACGTATTGGTATTGCTAGAGCATTGATCATGGATCCAGATTTAATTATTGCTGATGAAGCTATTTCTGCATTGGATGTTTCAATTCAAGCACAAGTTGTTAACTTGATGAAGAATATTCAACGTGATTATGGTAGTGCAATCTTATTTATTGCCCATGACTTATCAATGGTTAAGTATATTTCTGATCATATTGGTGTATTACACTTAGGTCATATGGTTGAATCTGGTACAACAGATGAAATCTTCTCTAATCCTATTCATCCATATACTAAATCATTATTATCAGCTATTCCTGAACCAAACCCAGTATTAGAAAAGAAGAGAACTTCTTTATCATATGATTATGCTACTAGTGGTTTGGATTATGAAGCTGGTACTGAGCACTATGTAAGTGATACTCATTATGTTTTAGCAACTGATGATGAATTTGCGAATATGATGGCTCAACAAGATATCATTAGATAAATCTAAAAAACGTCCTTTCAAAGGACGTTTTTCATTTCTCTTGCTTAATAATCCATTTCATGTTTGCCTTTTTACCATGGACACCTAATCCAATATGTATAATTCTACCGGTTAATTCAATACCATAACCTTTTCTTTCGATTTGTTCTAGGGCTATGTCAGCAAGTTTATCGGTATTTTCGTTTTCTTTATTATATTTGAATTCAATGACATATGATGGATATCTTGAAGTATGAGATTTCAAGATAATATCAGGTCTTCCATTACCAGATTCACGATTTGATATTGCTTTATGTGTTGCTTGCATATATATACATAATGATAAAAATAACATATGATAGCTATTTTCGCTTTTATAATCATGATATGATGGAATAAGTAGAATTTCCTGCAACGAATCAAAGAATATAACTTGATCTTCATTTAAAAGGCCCTTTGATATATTATCTAGTAATTTAGATGATACATTTAAATAACTTGCTACTAATGATTTGAATTCTCTGATGACTTCATTGTTTGGTATTATTAGACGATATTCCTCTAACCCTAGCTTTTCAGCAATTGTTAAATATCCAGCATTAACAAATAATCCCCATAATGTAGATGTATTATTTGTTTCATAAAAGCTTGTTCCAAGATTAATATCAGTATTAAGATAACCATTATGAATCAAGGATTCAAAATCTTTTTTAAAAAATATATCAGATTTTTCTATAGCATTTTTTATCATTGTATTAGAACTTGTATTAATCCAATAATATCCTAATTCTCTACTTTTAGTATATTTAAGAATAGACCATGGATTATATACATCAATATTTCCTATATGATAACCATCATACATTTCTTTGACTTTGTTATCAAAATTCAAGTCAAAGTCTTTGAGTATTTGTTTAGTTTCACTTTCAGTAAAACCAAAATATTGACTATAGCCGTCACAAGATAAATCATAAATTTCAATATTATTAAGGTCACTAAAAATATTTTCATTTGCCACTCTTTGAATACCAGTCAACATAGCATACTCTAAAGGATCAGCATCTTTTAAGGCATTATGAAGTAAAGAGGCTAGTTGCTTTCTTATATCGTCATAAAAACCACTAACATGTGCTTCTATAAAAGGTGTATCATATTCATCGATAAATAACATTACCTTTTTACCATAATACTTATAAAGCATTTCCATTAAAAATAATATACATGTTTCTATACCATCAAGAGTTGGATTAGCTCCCTTTTTCATGGCTTCTTTGAGATCTAAATAGTCTTCTTCTTCATCTTCATCCATATTTGTAAATATATAACGATATTGACGATAAGCTTTTCTTAAGGAATTTTTAATGCTATTGATAGTATTCTGTTTAGTTCCTTTTGCATCTGCAAAGGACAGGAAGATAGTTGGATATTGATTGATTTTACTTGCGTATTCAGTTTCCATAATCTTTGTGCCACTAAAAATGTCTTTTGAGTCCTTTGTAATGTCAAAGAATTCGGCCATCATAGACATATTCAATGTTTTTCCGAATCTTCGAGGTCGTGTAATTAAAGTAATCCACGTACCATTGTCGTCTAGAAAATCTTTTATCATAAGTGTTTTATCAACGTGATAAAGATTACGTTCTTTGAGTGTTCTATAGTTTGAAATACCAATTGGTATATTTTTTTTCATTCCAATCAGCTCCTTTTATTCATTATATCATAAAGATTATAGTTTAGATAAATAAGTTATTAAAACACGATACATTTTTTGAAATGATTCTAAATTCATTGTTTCATTAGGTGTATGAGCATCATATGATATTGGTCCCATTGTTACAATATCTAAATCAGGAATCAAACCTTTAAGAACACCAATTTCTAAGCCACCGTGAGTAGCTTCTTCTATCAGTTCTTCATGTAATTCTTCTTGAATAACTTGTTTAAATAATTTGCGCATAGGTGAATGAGCTTCATAGTTCCAACCTGGATAGTCTGATTCTTTAATAATAGAAGCATTGAATAATTTAGAAAGTATTTCTATTTCATAAGCTAATTCTTCTTTAGCTGATTGCATTGGACTACGTATTTGATAACAAGCCTTTAAGATATTATCTTTAATTGTTATAACACCTAAATTAAGAGATATAGTAGTTAGATTATCAATAACCATGCTTTTTGCTTTAAAGCCGTTTGGTAAGAGATACATCAAATTGATAGTTTCTTTAGAAGTTGTTAAATCATAAGAATATGATGATTTCTGTGGTATTTGTTCGAGATGATATATAATATTTGGATCACTATGTTCGTATTCTATTTGAATATCTTTATAAATTTGATGAAATATCAAATCAATAAATTTAATTGATGTATCACATGCAAAAGTCACTTCACAAAGTCTAGGTATAGCATTTTCTTTAGCTCCACCAACAACATCTACTAAATACACATCAATTTCATCTGATAAATGCTGTAACATACGAAATGCTAACTTATTAGCATTGCCTCTTTCTTTATCAATAAAAGCACCAGAATGCCCACCTAACAGTCCTGAAATAGTCAATTTAAATGTATTGTAACTATTATCCTTTTGTATTAGTGATTTATCAACCTGACATCTTAAACCACCTGAAGAAGAAACGCATGTAGATATTTCACCACCACTATCTAAACCAATCATCTTATGTGCTCTTATATTGTCTGCTTTTAAATTCTTTACACCACATAAACCAATTTCTTCCTGTACAGTAAATACACAATCTAATGGTGGATGTACTAATGTATCATCATCTAATATAGCTAACATATAAGCAACACCATATCCATCATCTGCACCTAATGTCGTACCATGAGCCTTAAGCCATCCATTATCAACATATAAATCAATAGGATCATTCATAAAATCAATATCACAATCATCCTCTTTTTCCCATACCATATCCATGTGTGCTTGTAACATCACTGGTTCATGATTTTCGTACCCACTACTAGCATTCTTATAGATAATGACATTATACATATCATCTTGATAATACTGAAGATGATGTTCTTTTGCAAACTCTACAATATATTGACTTATTCCTTCTTCACGATAAGAACCTCTCGGAATCTTTGAAATTTCCTCAAAATATTTATAAATGGCTATATTCTTATTTAATACACTCATATTATTTCCTCCATGTGCCCATTATATCATAATTAATTGTTGAAATGAATAATAAATAATTTTGCAATTAGTTACGAAATTCCCAAATCTACCTTTTATTCGTGCTAGTTATTTGTTATAATAAATTCGTATACAAAGAATTTGAGACATGTCTATAAAATGAGTAAGTAGTATTGGAGGAGGATGAAATCATGGAAGAAGAATTATTAACTTTACAAAAAACAATAGAATTTGAAGAATATCTTGATAATGATAAGGATATTAACGAATTATTACAAAAAATATATAATAATATTGAGTTACAATATAAAGAAGATATTATAAATTATCTTAGAACAAGTAATACTATTCAAACTCAATATTATCCATTTAATCATCATTATAAATTTTATGAGCATGATAATAAACTTAATGAAACAACTTTTGATTATTTTAAAGAATGTGTTAATGATAATTATTGGATTGAAAATTTGCTTGAGGATGGATTAGAACAAGGTTTAGTTGAAACATTCGCTCTTGCAGTTGAAATGTTATCCAAAGATAAAAAATTTAATGAATTTAAAATGTGTGCTGATGATAATTGGAATTTTCATGATGCTTTTATAGATATAGTTACCATGTGGGTAGATGATCCTTATTTGGATATGGTATGTAATTTAGAAAATTATTTTGATGTTGAAGAAATTGTCAATAATTTAAGATTGAATGAAAATTATAAAGATATGTTTGAAAAAATAGATAATAAAGAAATATATATAAAGGTAATGGAAGAGTCCATTCTTCATACAATACCTAACAATATAATTGACTTATATCCGTTAACTAGAAAGATGCAACGTCATTTTGTATTACATATTGGTGAAACGAATTCAGGTAAGACGCATGATGCCATTGAAGCTTTAAAGAAATGTGATAAAGGTATATATTTGGCACCATTACGTTTATTGGCATATGAGCAATATGATAAATTAAATAATGAAGGTTATTCATGTAGTCTTATTACTGGTGAAGAACGTATGATAGTTGATCATGCTAAATATCAATCATCGACTATTGAGATGTTAGATATATTAGAAGAGTATGATATAGCTATTATTGATGAAGCACAAATGCTTGAAGATAAATTTAGAGGTGGATTTTGGACAAAAGCTATACTAGGTGTAAGAGCTCATGAAATACACATATGCGCTGCTCCTCAAGCAGAGGATATTCTCATTAAGTTGATTTCAGCATGTCATGATACTTATGAAATTGTTAGACATGAAAGAAATACGCAACTTATTAAAGAAACAAAATCGTTTGGTTTCCCTAAAAGCGTGCAAAAAGGGGATGCCCTCATTGTCTTTTCGCGTAAAAGTGTGCATGGGGGTTGCTAATGAGTTAAAAAATAAGAATATGAAAGCCAGTATTATTTATGGTGCCTTACCTTATGATGTTAGACAAAATGAAGCCAGACGTTTTGCTAATGGTGAAACAGATGTTGTAGTGGCTACTGATGCAATTGGTATGGGTATGAATCTACCAATTAAGCGTATTGTCTTTTTAGAACAACAAAAATATAATGGTGAAAGTGTTAAGACATTATCAGCTATTGAGGTCAAACAAATAGCTGGTCGAGCTGGTCGCTATGGTGTGTTTGATGAAGGTTATGTGAATTCATATGGTAATCGTAAATTAATATATAGATTATTGGATAGTCAAATCTCATCGATATCTAAAGTTTATATCAATTTTCCTGAATCATTAATAGGTATCGATGCACCTATATCTGATATCCTAGAACGCTGGCAAAATATCTCAATCGATATGGATTATGAAAAAGCTAATATTGATCATGAATTAAGACTTGTTAAATATGCAGAAGAAATAACTGATGTGAAATCTATCATTTATGATTTTATAACTATGCCTTTTGATGAAGATGATGAATTATTAAGAAACTTATGGTTAGATATGTTGACAAATTATTGCCAGGGAAATCATATAAAATTTAATGATTTTAAAAATAAATATCTTCAATATATAGATTATAATAATATGGAATCGTTGGAAAAAGTGTATAAGATATGTGATATGATATTTTATTATGATGAAAAATTCTTTAATGGTATTGACTCAAAAAATATTATGAATACTAAAAATGACATATCTCAAGCTATTATTAAACTATTAGAGAAATCAAAACTACAACCTAGAAAATGCAAATATTGTGGCAAAGTACTACCATGGAATTATCAATATACTATGTGTCAACAATGTCACAATGAACGTTATACACATTATTATAATGATTATTATGATTATTACTAAAAAGGCAGGATTGATTAATCCTGCTTTGAAGCATCTACAAATGCTTTAAATATTTGTTGACTATTTTCATCTACTAAATGAAGATATTCAGGATGCCATTGAATAGCCCACAAGAATGTCTTAGAAGGATCATAAACAGCTTCAATAAGATCATCAGGAGAAATAGCCATAGGTTTTAATTGACTGGATAAATCTTTGATAGCTTGATGATGCAAAGAATTCACACCAATTGTTTCTTGATGTAGTAATTCATAAAGAGGTGTATCTTTATAGATGTGTACATCATGTATAGGTTTATCGTATGGTCTACCTTGACGATGTGTAATATCACTAGAATGTTGTGTGTTAAGATCTTGATACAATGTACCACCTAATAATACATTGACCATTTGAATACCTCTACAAATACCTAGTATAGGCTTATCTTGTTGATAGGCTAAAGAAAACAATAAACTTTCTAAATCATCTCTTTCTTTAGATATTTCACCACATACATCTAATTTATCTTCATGATAGAGTTCTGGATTAATATCGTGGCCACCTGTAAACAAAAAACCATCACAAGTATCAACGATATCTTTTAATTCATCTATTTTATTTGTAAATGTTAAAACTATTGGAATACCACCAGCTTCTTGAATACCATCCGTATAACCTGGAAGCATCCAAATATTGCCTTTTGTATAATCCATTATCGGTAAAATACCAATAATTGGCTTTTTCATAAGCATACCTCCTTAAAATTATCATCTTGATAATTTTATATCAGTATATCATAATTATTGAATTAATCAACATGTAATTCATTATAACGTGTCATAGCACGGACAACCTTATTAGTATTATTTTTAGTATATTGAAGACCATAAGGTTTAATAATATCTAAGAATTTACTATATCCAGTATGAGGATCATTAACCTCAAATTCTAATTCATAATCTTCTTTATCCAAATAATTATTTTTATCTAATGATAACATGCCTTCTTCTAATGATATATCTGTTCTATAAGTGCTTAAAGAATAGAGTTGTTGTAAATCATTATATGAAATATTATTTTCTTCTAATATGGTTATAATTTCATTATTCATAGGTTTATGATTCATAAAATTTTCTCTTTCTTCTTTAGATATATCGATATTTGTTTCTAAACGATGACCTTGATAAGGTCTTTTTAATGTCAATTCATATTTATCTTTTTTAGAACGTATACGTAACATGAAATGTAATTCGTTTAGAAGCGGATGTGTAAAGTAATCATTGACCTGTAAGTAGGCATCTGTTATTTGATTTTGATAATCATTGAGAATTTGTTGATAAGTGTCTTTTGTTAGAAGTATTTTGTATTCTATTTCTATTTGTTCATTCATTTTTATCACCTTTTTTATTTTATAATTTATTGCATAAATTTTCAATTATAATATAATGTTGTTGAGGTGGTTATATGAAAAAATATGCTATTGTATGTAAACAGGATAGTAAATCTATAGAGGTGTCCCAAGCTATTCGTCAAGAATTAGATAGCATCATGGATTATGATGAAAAGAATCCTGAACTTGTGATTAGTGTTGGTGGGGATGGGACAATGCTTTATAGTGTTCATAAATATATGTATCAAATCGAATCAGTATCTTTTATTGGTATTCATACAGGAACATTGGGTTTTTTAACAGATTATCAAAAGGATGAATATTTAGATTTTATTGAGGATGTTAAAAATAATAAGTATCATATATATCATCGTTGTTTATTAGAATTGGTAGTTAATAAACATACTTATTATGCTTTAAATGAAGTGAGAGTTGAAAATAATCGTCGATCTCAAGTGATGGATGTTTATATTAATCATGAGTTTTTTGAAACTTTTAGAGGTAATGGTTTATGTGTTTCAACAGCTTCAGGTTCTACTGCCTATAATAAATCATTAGGTGGCGCTGTGATTAATTCTAGTGCTGGATTAATGCAATTAAGTGAAATTGCAGGAATTCATCATAATGCCTATCGTCCTTTGGGATCGCCTTTAATATTAGATTATAGTCATAAGATTGAACTTCGTTCAGATAACTTTGATGGGGCTATATTAGGTGTTGATCAGTTGGTATTTGATTTAAAAGGTGCGGATCATATTGATATAGTGTTATCGAATAAAAAAGCCAGATTCATTCAATATCGTCATGTTCCTTATATCCAAAGATTAAAGCGAGCTTATTTAAGTGATTAGACAATGGATTGTAGACAAAGATGATATCAGGATTGATCATTATGCTTGGAATGAACTTCATATTAGTCATAATGCCTTAAAAAATGTGAAGATGAATGGCAAAATACTAGTTAATAATATAGAACAAACTGTTCGCTATCATCTTCATTTTGGCGATGTTTTAACATTCATTTATCCTGATGAAATCAATGATATGGAACCATATGAATTTCCTTTAAAAATAGTCTATGAAGATGATTATCTACTTATTATTGATAAACCTAAAGGCATTGCTTGTTTACCAACTAAAGCTCATTATAACCATTCTTTAGCGAATATCCTCACTTATTATTATAACCAAATTAATCTTCATTCAACTATTCACTTTGTCAATCGTTTAGATAAAGATACTTCAGGTTTAATGATTATTGCGAAATATCGTGAAATCCATGATTTGATGATAAAGGATTTTAATCACATTTATCGTATTTATCAAGCTCACGTAGAAGGTTGTGTGGATAAAGGAACAATCACTTTACCCATATATAAAAACAACAATGAAATGAAAAGAATTATAGATGAACGTGGAGTTAAGGCTATAACGCATTATCAATGTTTATCTTATAAAGATAATATATCACTTGTTCGATTCCGCCTTGAAACAGGAAGAACGCATCAAATAAGAGTGCATATGTCAGCTATTGGACATCCTTTGGTGGGCGATGAGTTTTATGGAAACGATGGTAACTTTGATTTGGATAGTGTGATGGTGGCTTTTACTCATCCAGTCACAAAACAAATCATAACAATACAAAAAAAGTGCTCAAAATGAGCACTTTTCATATACATAAACCAGTAATAAAAGCAGCCAAACAAGCGACAAAAGCAACGGTTGTCAAACTACATTCTTTATATGCTAAAACTAAAGCTACTATAAAACCAACTAAAGCTGTATAGATATTTCCTGTACTTGATAATATTGAAGGGAATACCATAGCTGATAAAGTTACATAGGGAACGTAATATAAGAATGATTTGATAAATAGATTTTTTATATCTTTATGGATAAATGTTAGCGGAATAGCCCTAATAAGATAAGTCACTAATGCCATTATAAATATGTATATATATGTCTTATTCATTATTAGTCTCCTTTATAGGAAATAAATAAGCAAATAATGATGCTAGTAATAGGGTAATAATGATAATTCTAAATCCACTAGATATTTGATTAATCAGTGGTAATATTTCAAATAAGCTACTAACAATCATCGTTGTAATAACAATGATCATGATTTGGTTATTATGTTTAGCAGGAGGAATAATAATCGCTATAAACATACCATATAAAGCTAAACCTAAGGCATTTAATATACTTAATGGCAATATATTACCTAAAGCTGCACCAATAAATGTACCTGCTCCCCAACCTAATATGCCACTTGTCATTAATCCATAAGAATAATACGGTGAAATTCTACCATCTTGCATCATAGATACACCATATATTTCATCGGTAATAGCATAAGAAACAATCATTCTTTGCAAAGTTGATGCACTTTTATCAATTTTTTGAGATAATGATGTAGACATTAAAATATAACGCATATTAAGAATTAATTGTGTCAGTGCAATCTCAAAATAGCTAGCTTGTGCGATTATTAATTCCAAACCACCAAATTGACCTGCAGATGACAAACATGTTAGAGAAAATACGGTTGCTTCTAATATACTCAAGCCACCCATACTAGCTTGTAATCCAAAAGTTAAAGAAACTGTAAAATAACCCACGCCAATAGGCAAAGCATCTTTAACACCCTTTAAATATAACTCTTTTTTCATAACTTTCACCATTTAAAAGTATATGATTAGAATATCTAAAAGTAAAGAAAAAGAATCAAATAATTAATCGAAACTATCTTCAATACATAAATTAAATAAGCCTAATAATATATATTGTTGTAGATTATCTATCTTTATGATATTAATATGATAGTTTTCTACATGTCCATTTAAACTCTCTTTCAACTTATCTTCAACTATTTGTGGATCATCAATCAAATCACAGTATAATACGATAACTGTTGGTGATAGGATACATATAGTCGTTAATATAAGTTTATAAACAACTTCTAATATTCCTTTTGGTGTTATATATAGTTCTTCTTTTGGCTGTGATAAATCTAAAGGTAAAAATTTTACTTCTCCTGCAATACTAGAATTTCCAGTAATAAGCTTACCATCAATAACTGTACCTAAACCTGCATCAATACCAATAGGTTGAAACAGAAAACAAAATGAATCATATTGATTTTGAGAAGCATAATATCCTAAAGCTGCACTATTAACATCATTAGAAATAATAGCTTGAATCTTATATTTTTTTTCTAAAATATCCTTTAAATGACAATTACCATTTTCTACAAATGTAGATAGTACTTGACCATTATTGACAATACCAGGTATTGAAATAGCTATTTTTTTAATTTTAGGGAAATCTAATAAACAAATATCAATAACGCTATAAATATCGTTTAAAGAAATAGTATTTTTGACTATTTCTTTTTCTAATTTTATATGTTGATGATGATAAACACGATAATTAATATAGTTGTGTTGATTATTATTATATATTGATAGACATAATACTGTTTCTTTGATTTCCGTATTTCTTTGAAAAGAAATACGTTCTTTATGATGATTATTTTCATCATTTTGGTATTCTTTCATACTATCTTCAATGATATCCAATATTGTATGAACATCGTATGTTGCAAATACACCAGCTGGTATTTCTTTAACAATTTTATCTTTCAATAAAGCTTTAGCTTGAGCAAGTTCATAAGATATTTGAGGCGCTAATAATACAATATCGTAATCATCTTTAATTTGATATAATTTTTGATAACCTACTGCTGATACATGAATATTGAGATCCAACAATTCAACAGTTTCATTAATCTTTTGGGCAAAGAAACTTGTTGTTAGGCCACCTGAACAACACAGCATCACATTAATGTATGGTTTAGTACTAATTTTATCAATGGTTGCTTTCATTTCTTCAAATAAATTTACAGCATGTTTGAGGTTCTTCATTTGAAAATGAAGATAAAATTCAGTATTATCCTTAACCTTATTATAGACACATAATTCAATAATATTATTATTGTTGAAAGTAATATAACTTTCAGTACTATCAGTATTTAATGATATTTTATTTTCATCTTCTACAAGTCCTAAATCAGTTCCTTGTAGTACAATCCATCTTCTAAAGACACTTACATAAATATCACTTAAAAATTCATCCATCATGAAACCTCCTTTGTTAGTGGTATTTTAACAAAGGATTTTATAAAAGTAAGGTTTTCGTAAACTGTTGCAATTTTCTTTTTGAATTTATATGGTAAAATGATGAATTGATGATACTTTTTTATCAAAAAAGAACTATCAATGATAGTTCTTAAACTACAATATTTCTATTTTTAACAATATTATTTTGTGAATTAACATCTAAAAACATACCAATAGAAATCATATAAGATAATAGTGAAGATCCTCCATAGGATATAAACGGTAATGTAATACCAGTAATAGGTAACAATCCTAATATCATACCCATATTCCAAATCTGCTGAAACATCATCATTCCAATAATACCCATTGTCATATATTTATCTCGATCATTGGTAGATTCAAAACCAATCCTTAAAATAGTCACATCTAAAGCAACAATGGCTAAAACAGTAATAATACCACCAATATAACCAAAATCAGTTAAAATAACTGCAAAGATAAAATCTGTTTGTGCTTCTGGGAAAGACTTAATAACTGATTGGAATCCATGACCAAACCATCCTGCTGTACCATATGATAATAACGAATAAAATAATTGATAACCTTCATCAGCAATCGTTCCTTCAGGATCCAACCATCCTGCAAATCTTTTAACTTGATGAGCACTCATCAAACTAGCAAAAATATCTGGCTGATAAACATAGAGATATGCACCAGCACCTATAATAATAACCAATGCACTAATACCAAAAGCAAACCATTGACCTCTTAAACCACTAGCAAACATCACAAATACAAAACCAACCAATAAAATCATCGCAACTCCAGAATCATTTTGTAAATAAACTAGAATTGTTGGTGGTAAAACCACTGCTAAACATTTACCAATATATCTTAATTCTGTTTCTAAAGATTTAATCAAATAATAATCATTATGTTCTTTAGTTACTCTAGCTAACGCAATAATCATAGCTATTTTCATAAATTCTGAAGGTTGTAAACTAAATCCTGGTAAATTAATCCAGGATGTTGCACCATTGGAAGTATGAACTAAAGGAATCACATCTTTGTAAAATACATAATTATATAAAAAATGATCTAAAGCTAATATTACTAATAATCCAATTAAAATACCATATATAATCCATATATTATCATAAATAGCTTCATTGCCTATTCTATATACTATATAAACAACTATAGCTGATAATATATAAAATACAGCTTGTTTAATCCATAAGGTATTAGGACTACTTGTTACTTTTGAAGAAATCAATGGAGCAGCATTCCATATTGCAAAGCAACTTATACATGCCAAAACAAATACTACAGGAATTAAAGGCTGATCGGTTATCAATTTTTTTAACTTTTCCATGGCATTGCTCCTTTCTTTTTTTTCACTCTTATAGTATACTATAAAACAGAAATACTTCAATTAAAAAAGGATGTGAATTTATGGATTTTCAATACATATTGATTGCTGTTGGCATTATTTTAGCCTTATGTTTGATTTATTTTGGCTTTACACGTTTTATTAAAAATAAGAATTTTAAAGAAAATGTTTCTTCAACAATAGATATTCAAAGCTTGTTAAAAGCTTTGGGTAATAAAGAAAATATTACTTATGTAAAAAGTTCACCTTCAAAGGTAACAGTTGGACTTATTGATCATAATATAGTAGATATTGAAACTATTCAAGCGTTAGGAGCTAGTGGTATTGTTGAAGGAAAGGATAATCTATCAATGATATTTGGTCAACAATCACCATTTATTGAGAAAGATTTGAAGCAATACTTGTAAGTATTGCTTTTTTGTGAGGAAGTAATATGGAATTAGATATACCAATTATTTATGATCATGATGAAGTTATAGGCTATGGTGGTAATCAGGATTGGTTTGATAATATTTGGGCTCAAAGAGCTGGTTGTGCGAGTGTGCTAGGAAGTAATCTTTATGGTTACTATCATCATCATAATCATTATGAGTTAGAGGAATTCTTGCCTATTATGGAAGAAATGTTTTCGTTAATGAAGCCTGGAAATATGGGCTATCCTTATTTAAAGAAGTTTGGTAATACTTTTTCTAAAAGAATGAACGATGATCATATATCATTAAAACCCATATATCAAAAGAAATCTAAAAACTTTAAGCATGCTATGACATTTGTAAAGAATAGCATTGATGAAGGGCATCCTGTAGGAATGTTGATATTGCATCATAGAGCTAAAGAATTGGAAGATGATAACTGGCATTGGATATGTATTACTGGTTATAATGAGGATACGATTATTTTTTCCGATTGTGGTGAAAGAAGAGTTATTGAGGCTCGTGTGTTGTTTGATGTTTGTTCTTATAATGTTTTTAAAATGGTTAGAATGAAAGATGATTCTACAAAGTAGAATCATCTATTATTTGTTTCATATCATCAGGCAAATGACTAACAATAGTCATCTTTTCTTTTGTGATAGGATGGATAAATTGTAATTGATAAGCATGTAATGCTTGTCTATTAATAAGCGTTGAAGGTTTTCCATATAGAGTATCACCTAATAGTGGTAAACCAAGAGATGCTAAATGAACACGGATTTGATGTTTTCTGCCACTATCTAAGCGACAATTCACTAATGATAAGCCATTGTTAGAAGAAACACATTGATAATAAGTAATAGCATCTTTACCAGAAGAAGATATCACCATTTTTTTATTATGATGTCTATTTCTACCTATTGGTTTATCAATCTTGTGCTCCTTATAATCATCAATACTACCTTCAACAATAGCTAAATAATTTCTTTGAATCTCTTTAATAGATAATTGATAATCAAGTAAAGGTTGTATAAAGTTACACTTACAATAAATCACTAAACCACTTGTTTCATAGTCTAATCGATGAATAAATCTTACAGGAATATTGAGTCCACATTGCTGATAGTATGCTGATACTATGTTAGATAATGAATTCACTTCATCCTTAGACGAAGGAAATACTTGTATAAAAGCAGGTTTATTTACAATCAATAAGAATTCATCTTCGTAAATAATATCTAAATCTTCATATAAAGGTGGATACATACCATCATCTTTTTGATAAGCTAATAGTGTTAATTGATCACCTTTAAGCATAATACTAGATGCTGATACATAGTGATTATTGAGTGTATAGTCTTTATTTTGTTTTAATAAATGAATTGTTTTTCTTGATAAATGAAATTCTTTAAAGAAATCTTCAATAGATTGTGGTTTATCTATAGTCAATGTTAAATAAGGATAATGAACATTATATTGCATAGATAGTTATACGTATATCTATAGATACATCAAAATCTTCTAAAGTATCTAAAATATAACGTTTCTCCTTTTTAATATGATAATAATGAGGTGTCATCTTTAATAAATTTAAAGTATCTTCTCTATTTTCTAAATGAATCTTTTCTTTATAATCATAACTATCAATAACATTAAAAGGTAAACGAATATGTTCATCTGATTTTACTTTAACTTCATCATAAATCAATTCTTTAAATTCTATAAGATGCTTGTTATTAGCAGTTACATGAATCATATAACCATCTTCTTTTAAACATCTTTTGATTTCATCAGCATTCACTACTGTAAATAAAGCAGTAATGACATCTAAAGAATGATCACATATAGGAATATTCTTACTATTAGCTACTAACCAATATATATCCTTACGATACTTTGTCGCAAGTTGAATACCAACTTTTGATATATCCAAACCATAAACAGTAGCATCTTCAAAACTTTCTTTAATCTTATTTGTATAATAACCTTCACCACAACCTAAATCCAATATATGCATAGCATCTTTAGAATGATTTTTGATATAAGTAATAACTTCATTAATAATCCCATCATAATAACCTTTATTTAAATGAGCTTTACGACATAATAAACTATCTTTATTATCACCAGGTAAATTGGTGGCCTTGTCAGGATTTAACAAGAGATTAATATATTGACTTTTGGCAATATCATAACTATGTCGATTGATACATTTATAAGTTTTGCCATCTAAATATAAAGCTTCATGGCATTTAGGACAAGCCAGTTTATGCATAAAATTTTTCCTTTCTTATTTCATAAGTTGGATGCATTAATCCAGTAGGTTCATAATAGTTATCCTGAATATATTTAAAACCTAGGTTTGATATAAGCGCTTTTGAAGCTATGTTCTCTGGATGATGCCCTGCAATAATCTTTGTAGCATGTAGTGATGTAAAAGCGTAATCAATAACTTGTTTTGCAGCTTCTGCTGCAAAACCTTGATGTCTAGATTCTTTTTTTAAATGAAAACCTATTTCATAGACATTCTTTTCATCAGTAGGCCTTAAGCCACAACAACCTATAAAACTATGATCTAATAATGAAAATAATGGATAATATTGAATATGATACTGATTATAATTATTGATTTCATTTTTTAATCTATCTTTAATTTCATCATTGGTAAAAATACCATTAGCACTAATAAATTGTGTTACATCCTTTTGTCCGTATAATGAAAACATTAAATTAATATCATTATTATTCCATAAAGAAAACCCCAATCTATAACTAGTCATAAAGTAATCATGTGTTTTGATTCCTTTAATCATCACAAACTGATAAGGTTGTAATTGTTTTAACGTATATTTATCATAGTTATTAAGTAATACATTACCTGATATATAAGGTATTTTAATGATTTCATTAGAAAAGTTACATAAACATGTAATGATTTCATTGTTATATATACGTTGATAAGCAATGATATTATCATTGATATTTTCAATAGCCTTAAAATCACCATAAATTAATGTTTCTTCATTTTTACGTATTTGAATCATTGCTTTATAAAAACTATAAATAGAATGTGGATCATTAATTTGACTTTCTACATTAATAGTGTCTTGATTACCACACATCTTTAACCAAGGCTTATGTTTACTGAAACCTCCATATTTTGTATCATCCCATTGCATTGGTACACGTGTATTATCACGACTTCTTTGATTTAAAAATATCATTGCTTCTTCATGACTAAATCCTTCTTCTATAGCACGCTGATACTGACTATGTGAACTAATATCATCAAAATCATTTAAGCTATCTCGATTAAAATTTTCCATACCTATTTCTTCACCTTGATAAATAAAAGGCGTACCTCTTAGATTAAAAAACATCCCTGCTAATAATGTCTTTGAATAATAATTATGATCTTTTTTATCAATAAATTTATCAATAGAGCGTGGTTGATCATGATTTTCTAAAAATGATGCAATCCATCCTAACTTTTGTACTTCTTTTTGACTTGTAAACAACAAATCTCTAAATTCTTTGATTGTCCAATTTTGTCTTCTAAACCATTCTTCATCTTCATTAATATCAAAATTACAATAATTAAAATCAAACATCATAGAAAAACAACCATCTTCGCCAATAAATATACCTAAATCAGAATACTTTACACCAACCGCTTCAGCAACTGTCATACAATGATATTTATCAAATGTTTCTTCTCTTAATTCCTTAAAGAATACTTCAATGCCTGGCTGATTTCTTGTATAAGGGAAACATGCACTTAAACCATCATGTCCATCAACGATACCATCTTGGTAACTTTGATCCTTTTTAATAAAATTAATTGCATCAACTCTAAATCCACTAATACCCTTATCCAACCACCAATTAATCATTTTATATAATTCTTTTCTTAATTCTTCATTTTCCCAATTTAAATCAGGCTGTTTCTTAGAAAATGAATGAAAATAATATTCATCTCTACCATCAACCTTTTGCCAAACAGATCCACCAAAAACACTACGCCAATTGTTAGGTCTTTCCTTGGAATGCTTAAAAATATAATAATCATGTTTAGGGCTTTGAGGATCCTTTATTGCTTCTTGAAACCAAGGATGCTCATCAGAAGTATGATTAATAACCAAATCCATAATAATCTTTATATTTCTTTTGTTTGCTTCACTAATAAGCTCATCAACATCATCCATTGTTCCAAATTCAGGATTAATATCATAATAATCAGATATATCATAACCATTATCATCCATTGGTGATTGATATATAGGACATATCCAAAGCATAGTTACTCCTAAATCACTTAAATAATCTAACTTTTGAATAATTCCTTGAATATCACCAATACCATCATTATTACTATCATAGAAACTTCTAGGATATATTTGATAAACTATTTCTTTTTTCCACCAGTCGTTCATTGTTTCCTCCTTATATTTTATATATTGATGTATCAGCATCATTGAATGTTGCATAAAATCTTTTCATCATTTCTTTAAATTGATAGTTACGATTATGGCATCGTTTAATATATTGCTTTATTAATTCGTTCATATCAAAGTCTGGGATAAGTTCATATAAGTTATGAATATCATGGATATTGGCATAATTTGTAAGTATGATTAGATGATGCATAAATGTTTGTTGGAATTCTTTTTTTGGATAATTCTCTAAATTAATAAAATTTTGTTTAATATAATAAATATCCATGGAATCATAAATATTGTAATGTTTTTCAACAATCCTCTTAATATAAGTAAATAATGAATCAGAATTAAAAGGAAGATTAGGTTGATCATCAATATTTATCCATTTCCTTTCATCTTTTTGATAATAATAATCCCAAAGCGTCTGCACATCCTGTACCATTTCATATAATGATAAAACAGCTTCTTCACTAAAATCAATACCACGTTTTTTTAAATCTAAACAATATTGTTCAATGGAGGTTTCTCCTTCGTATTTTTTATGTTTATTATAATGACTATTTTCATTTTGCAAGTTTTTTATTAATTCATTAGTTGTTTCAATCCCAAATAATTCATACAGTTGTTTTTTATCCATAACGTTCTCCTTATGGATGAATTATATCATAATTCATCCATAAGAAAAAGGAAGTTGAAATCATTATTTTAAATGTTTATTTTTAGGAAATTACTTGTTATAATGGTATGCGAGGAGTTGAGGTATATGGGATTATTTTCTAAAAAGAAACAAAAAGTTGATTATGATGCTATCTTTAAAGAACAATATAAATCAGTGAACCAATTATTACAACAAGCCAATAATGAAATGGATTTTGTAATTAAAGAATCTATCTTAGCTTTAGTTGTAGAAAAATATAATGAACTTATTGAACTAATTGATCAGGGTGCGAATTTTGACAAAAATCATTTTATAGCTTTAAAAAATAATGCGCAAAAACAATTAGAAGATGTTCAAGCGATTAATAAAGGATTATAATGGCTATTTTAGATATTGATATAGTGAAAGCGGTTATGAATGTCATGGATGAATATGGTGATGGTATTCGCTATGATTATGATCGTTTTGAGGAAGCTTTAAATGATGAAGCAACATCATTGATGGATGAGTGTTATTTGGTTGTTTTAGGTATGAAGGCTGGCATCTTTGATGTGATGATTTTTGATCAAAATATTGATATAAAGGGTTATGTAGAATATTTGATTAAGCAATTTCAATTAAGTGAAAAAGAAGCTGTCTTTATGGTAGCTGTTTTTGTGAGGTTGTTGAATGAGATTGGTTATTATTTTACAGTAGCTAATATGGATGAGTTAGCTCAACAAAGTTATGAACATGGTGATACAGGTCATCTTGCGATGGTAGCTAAATGTTATTATGATGGATTTGGTGTTGCTCAGGATTATGAAGAAGCGTTTAAGATTTATTCGTATCTTTATAGTTTGGGTTATCATGATTGTGCTTATTATTTAGGGCAAATGTATGAACATGGTTGGGGAATTGAAAAAAATGTTGAAAAAGCGATACTTTATTATGAGTCTAATGATGATGATAAAACATGTTTGAGATTAGGTATGATGTATTTGTTTGGATCTAAAGATAAGAAAGATTTTGATAAGGCATTAGCATATCTTCAAAAGAGTCATGAAGCTGAAGCGTATTTTTATAGTGGTTATATATTAGAATATTATAGAGATTATTCTGGAGCATTTAAAGCTTTTTATCAAGGAGCCAGGATGTTTGATAGTCATTGTTTATATAAAACAGCTACTTATTTAAAAACAGGTTTGGGTGTTGATAAAGATGAAAATCTTGCTCAAAAGTATTTTGAATATGGTTATTATTTATTTGATGGTGATTGTACTTATGAATTAGCATTACTACAATTGGAACATGGTTTATTAGAAAAAGAAAAGAACGTGGGTATTCATTATTTGAATCAAGCTGTGGATATGCATTGTCAAGTGGCTTGTATTACTTTAGCTCAGTTTTATCGTTTTGGACAATATGTTGATGCTGACATACAAAAGGTTGAATATTATTTGAAAAAAGCACATGAAATAGAAAGTGAAAATCAAAGAATATTAAAGGAGTATGGCCATGAAGATTTATAAAAAAGGAGACAGTCAATCTTATACATTAGGTGTTTTTCCAACAATAGAATCGTTGGAAAATAAACCCAATTATGTAAAAAGAATTGTTGTACATTCAAGTATTGAAAAAAATAGAGGTTATCCTAAAATACAACAATTATGTAAAATACATCATATTCCTATAGATATTCATGACAAGACAATAGACAAGTTATCACCTAAAAATAATTGTTTTGCGATAGGTGTATTTGATACTTATGAAAGTAGTTTGAATGAAGGTAATCATGTAGTATTGGTTAATCCTATGGATATGGGTAATATGGGGACAATTATGCGTACAATGCTTGGCTTTGATTATGTTAACTTAGCAATTATTAGACCAGCTGTAGATATTTATGATCCTAAGGTGATAAGAGCTTCTATGGGAGCACTATTTCATTTGAATGTTCAATATTTTGATAATTTTGAAAGTTATTATCAGTTATATAAGCATCACGAAATATATCCACTTATGTTAAAAGGAGCTACCAATATTCATCATGTACAAACAGAAAATATACATACATTAATATTTGGTAATGAAAGCAGTGGTTTGGATGATAGTTATTTAAACTATGGGAAGAGTGTATTTATACCCCATAGTGAACAAATAGATTCATTGAATTTATCAATGGCGTTAGGTTTAACGTTGTTTCATTTTTCTAAACAGGAGTTTAAAGAAAGGAAGGTATTGAGGGGAAATGTATGATTTTGATAAAGTAATTGAAAGAAGAAACACAAATAGTGTTAAATGGGATGGTGATCATTGTCAAAATGATCCAGAAGTATTACCAATGTGGGTCGCTGACATGGACTTTGAAACACTTCCAGAAGTTAAAGATGCACTAGTTAAAAGAGCACAACATGGTATTTTTGGTTATGCAGGTGTTACTGATGATTATTTACAAGCTGTAATTGATTGGATGGATAGACGTCATCAATTCCACATTGAAAAGGATTGGATTGTTACTACAACAGGTGTTGTGACAGCTTTAAGATTAGCAGTCAGTACTTATACAAAAGAGAATGATAATATCTTAATTATGAAACCAGTATATTATCCATTTGATTTTTCTATTAAAGGTAGAAATAGAAATGTTATCGAATGTCCATTAGTATTAAAAGATGATCATTATGAATGTGATTTTAACTTATTTGAACAAAAGATTATTGATAATGACGTCAAAATGTTTATTCTTTGTAATCCACATAATCCAATTGGTAAAGTATGGACAAAAGAAGAATTAAAACAAATAGGTGATATATGTAAAAAACATCATGTTATTGTAGTAAGTGATGAAATTCATATGGATTTTGTATATGAAGGACATATACATGTACCATTTATTGAGGTTGATGAAAGTTATAAAGACTTTACGATTATATGTAGTGCACCTTCTAAAACATTTAACTTAGCAGCACTTCAAACATCTAATATTATTATTCCTAATGAGACATTAAGAAAACTATATAAAGCAGAAAAACAGGCTTCTGGGGTAACAGATCCAAATATCTTTGGTATGGATGCATGTCAAGCTGCTTATACTTATGGTGATAAGTGGGTTGATGAGTTATTAGAATATTTGCAAGGTAATATTGATTATATGATTAATTTCTTTGAAACAAGATTACCTGAAATTAAAGTGATTAAACCTGAAGGTTTATATTTGATTTGGGTTGATTTTAGAGCATTAAATTTAAAACCAAAAGAATTAGAAGATTTTATGCTTCATAAGGCTAAATTATGGTTGGATGAAGGTTATATTTTTGGAACTGGTGGCGAAGGTTTTGAAAGATTTAATGTAGCTTGTCCTCGCAGTACCTTAAAACAAGCTTTAGAAGCTATTGAAAAAGGAATTAAAGAAAATCAGTTACTGTAATGTAACTTTTGTATTAAAAAAGTGAATATCTATGGAAATTTTTTAAAAAACGGTGTATGATATACATATAAGAAAATTTGAAAAGGAGAGTATTAAAAATGGGATTAGTTTCAGCTAAAGAAATGCTTGATAAAGCAAAAGCAGGTCACTATGCTGTTGGTCAATTCAACATCAACAACTTAGAATGGACAAAATCAATCTTGTTAACTGCAGAAGAATTAAAATCACCAGTTATCTTAGGAGTTTCTGAAGGAGCTGCTAAATATATGACTGGTTATACAACAGTTAGCGCAATGGTAAATGCAATGGTAGATTCATTAGGAATTACTGTACCAGTTGCTTTACACTTAGATCATGGTAGTTATGAAGGTGCAAAAGCTGCATTAGCTGCTGGTTTCTCTTCAATCATGTTTGATGGTTCTCATTATGGAATCGAAGAAAATATTGAAAAAACTAAAGAAATTGTAGCTTTATGTCATGAAAAAGGTGTATCAGTTGAAGCAGAAGTTGGTTCAATTGGTGGAGAAGAAGATGGTGTTATTGGTAAAGGTGAAGTTGCAGATCCTAAAGAATGTAAAATGATTGCTGATTTAGGTATTGACTTCTTAGCAGCTGGTATTGGAAATATCCATGGTAAATATCCAGATAACTGGGAAGGTTTAGACTTTGATGCCTTAGATGCTATTCAACAAGAAACAGGAACTATGCCTTTAGTATTACATGGTGGTACTGGTATTCCTGAAGATATGGTTAAGAAAGCTATCACTTTAGGTGTTTCTAAAGTTAACGTTAACACTGAATGTCAATTATACTTCCAAGAAGCTACTCGTAAGTACATCGAAGAAGGTAAAGATTTACAAGGTAAAGGTTATGACCCTCGTAAATTATTAGCTCCTGGAGCTGCTGCAATTCAACAATGCGTTAAAGAAAAAATGGAATTATTCGGAAGCGTTGGAAAAGCTTAATTAAGACATTAGAACCTGTGAAAACAGGTTCTTTTTTTATATTTTATAAATAACATATAAATAACCATATTCATTGTTTGAAAAATAGAATCGTGTTAAAATATGCGAAGAAGGTAGTTGATAAGATGAAGAAGATAGTTATTGGTATACTTGCTCATGTTGATGCAGGTAAAACAACTTTATCAGAAAGTTTACTTTATTTAACAGGTCAAATTAGACGGTTGGGTAGAGTGGATCATCAAGATGCTTTTTTAGATTATGATAAACAAGAAAGAAATCGTGGTATTACGATATTTTCTAAACAAGCTAATTTTACATATAAAGATACGGAATTTATTTTAGTAGATACACCAGGTCATGTTGATTTTTCTAGTGAAATGGAAAGAACTTTGCAGATATTAGATTATGCAATTGTGGTTATTAGTGGATTGGATGGAATCCAATCACATAGTGAAACTATTTTCCAGTTGTTAGAACATTATCATGTACCAGTTTTTATATTTGTGAATAAGATGGATTTGACACATTTAAGTAAAGCTGAATTATTTGAAGATGTAATTCATAAAATAGGAGATCAATGTATTATTTTTAATGATGATGATACATATGAAAATATAGCTTTGTGTGATGATCGTTTATTAGATGATTATTTAAATCAAGGTATAATAGACAATCAAAGTATTGCAAAACTTATTAACGATAGACGTATCTTTCCCATCTATTTTGGATCAGCATTAAAAAACGATGGTGTTGAAGAATTATTAGATGGGTTAAATAATTATACATTACAACCTCAATATCATGATACATTCTCTGCACAAATCTTTAAAATAACTCATGAAGGTAATGTAAGATTGATACATATAAAAGTAACAGGTGGAAGTATTAAAACTAAAGAACTCATTAATGATGAGAAAATTGATGAAATAAGAGTATATTCAGGCTTAAAATATCAATTGGTTAATGAGGCTAAAGCAGGCAATGTAGTTGTTTTAAAAGGACCTACATCCTTAGAAGCAGGACAAAGCATAGGAATATCACAAAATACTATACAACCTATTTTATCACCTTATATGACATATCGTATTGTTTTAAACGAAAAAACTGATACTCATAAAATGTATCAAAACTTGTCATTATTAGCTAAAGAAGATCCACAACTTCATTTATCCATAGATAATGGTGATATTTATGTTCAACTCATGGGTGAAGTTCAAACAGAAATACTTAAAACAATGGTCAAAGAAAGGTTTCATGAAGATATATCTTTTGATCAAGGTCGTATCCTATATAAAGAAACAATTACTGAACCTATTGAAGGTGTTGGACATTTTGAACCATTAAGACATTACGCTGAAGTACATATACTACTAGAACCATTACCATCAGGAAGTGGTATCCAAGTGGAATCCAAATGTAAAGAAGACGACTTACCAAGACATTTTCAAAGATTGATTCTTTCACATATACAAGAAATAGAACACATAGGTGTATTGACTGGTTCACCTATAACAGATATCAAAATATCATTATTAATTGGTAAATATCATCCAAAACATACCGAAGGTGGAGACTTTAGAGAAGCAACTTATCGAGCAATACGTCAAGGATTAAAAATAGGCAAATCCATTTTATTAGAACCTTATTATCATTATCAATTAGAATTAGAAGATAATTATATTTCTAGAGCGCTATATGATTTAGAAATGATGCATGCAACTGCTCAAGTATCATCCATTAATAATGGATTAAATATAATAGAAGGCGAAGCTCCAATATCACAAATGCAAAATTATCAGCAAACGGTCATATCCTATACCAAAGGTAAAGGCAAATTACAATGTCATATGTCAGGATATCAACCATGTATCAATGCTGATGAAGTCATTACTTCAATAGGTTATGATAGTGAAAAAGATGTTAATCATCCTACAGGATCAATATTCTGTAAACATGGAGCTGGCTATTATGTACCTTATAATGAAGTAAAAGATCATATGCATATACCTTACCAAGTATTAAAAACGAATCAAAATAAATCATTAGAAACTTATCATTTTGATGATAGTGATGAAGCATTAGATGCTATTTTTGAAAAAACATATGGACCTATTAAACATACCTTAGCTAGTGATTATTATCGAAAAAAAGAAGAAACAGCTATGAAAACACAAGAATTAAAACCTGAATGTATGTTAATTGATGGTTATAATATTATTTTTGGCTGGGAAGAGTTAGCAAAATTAGCACAAGTAGATTTAGGGGCTGCTAGAGATAAGCTTATTGATATATTAAGCAATTATCAGGGTTATAAACAATGTATGATGATTATAGTTTTTGATGCCTATAAAGTTAAAGATAATCCAGGTAGTATGCAACAATATCACAACTTATATATTGTATATACCAAAGAGGCACAAACTGCAGATGCTTATATAGAGAGAGCAACACATCAGTTAGCTAAAGACTATAGGATTGTGGTGGCAACATCAGATAATGCAGAACAAGTCATTGTTTTAGGTCATGGTGCTTTACGTAAATCAACTAGGGAATTGGAGTTAGAAGTTAAAATGATTAACGATAATCATATGGAATTTATGAATAAACAGCCTAAAGCTCATGATTTTGTATTGGAAGAAGATATGAAAAAATGGAAAAAGGAGGAATAATATATGGCAAGAAAAAAATACAAGAGAAGCTTTTATAAAAAGAATAGAAAATCAATTAAAAGATGATGTTAATGTAACTACGCATCAAACATATCAAAGATTATTAGAATTAGGACTAGATGAAGAACGTACTATTCAAGCAATTGCTTATTTTTATGAAATCTATTTTCGTGAACATTTAGATAATTATAATGAAACATCTTGGCATAATTTTATGTTAGAAGTACCGCTCACAAATCATGAGGGTGAATATAGTTTTGATGTGAATGATGCTAGAAAGAACAGTCGTTATATCACAAAACATTATGGAAATCTTAAGGATAATATGCGTTCACTTGAACCAGAATTATATGCTATTGAAAGTCGTTTGATTATACTTCATGAACAATATCAATTATCTAGCAGAGAAGCTATGAAAATTATTCAAATAGTTATCAATCGTTTACTAGATGTAAAAGACCAAACAACTTCTGATTATAGTGATTACGCAACTGAAGATTTATTATATATGGCTGATGGCTTAGAATATATTTTGAATCCTTATAAAAACGAAGAAGTAGCTAAAATAATCCAACCATATGTTAATATTAATGATCATGGTAATTATGATTATATCTTTAAAAATGTATTCTTATGTCTTAACAGAATATTAGAAAGTATTCAGCTTTGGGATAAGGAATTTGGAGTTGATGGTTATTTTAGATATATCAAACGTTTTATGAATACAAATTATATAGCCAATCATAATCCTGAAATGTTCTTTAATGATAAGACCTTGTCAAAGTAGAGAATCTCATATGAGATTCTTTTATTATGTTGATAGATTTTCATAATATGAAAAAATAGCGATTACACATATAAATTCATATATACTCTTGCAAGAAAGAGAGGTAATTAATGAAGAAAATATTTAAAATGATTATAAGTTTAATTATGTGTTTTTCACTTTTATATATAAGTAGTGATCATTCTAGGGTTGAAGCTGCTTCAACGTACAACGTAACCGTAAGTTCTAAGAACATGTATAGCTACGCAT
>JAJQFG010000106.1 GCA_021201315.1 Erysipelotrichaceae bacterium | reverse complement strand
AGAATAGCAAATCATTTTAATTATTTAAATTGTCTACTTGACAAAATCACTTCATGATTTGATGCTTTACTTATATGGACCTTATAATCCATGCCTGCATGAACTTTATATCTATCTTTAAAGCTAGCTTGGTTTAAACCTAATGACATATAATTTGAAGATGCATTAAAAAGTATAGGTTTTCCTATTTCTACAAATCCAAATGATTTTTCATAAAGAACATCTTCATCAAAATATATATTATTTTGATAAGCTAAAGTTATATGCACATATTCACCTTCTTGATAACCAACTCTTTTAAAATCTTCAGTTAAGACATTAAAAACAATACTACCAAAAGGATCAGACACATTAGATACAATACCATCAATATTAGAAGTTTTAACATCAGAACGAAGATATTGATAATCCAATAATACAATATCATCCACAGGGTAAATATTTCCTGTTTCTTCATATATTATTTGTTGACTGGCAAGTTTAGCAGCAACATAGGCGAAGATATCTCGACCATGAAAAACCGAAACATTTTCTGTACCTTGATAACGTAAAGAAGAATCAATTTCACGAATTTCTTCAATGCCTACGTGATAAAAAAGATGTGTTAAAGTTCCATTATCTGGTGTTATTACATAATTACCATCTTTTAATTTAGCAACTGAAGCTTTTCTATTTGTTCCAACCCCTGGGTCTACAACAGAAACATAAATGGTTCCTTTAGGATAGAACGGTTCAACATAATCAAGCTGCTGACTTGCTTCTAATATATTAAACTTATCAATCGTATGTGAACTATCTATAATATCTAAAGTATCATCAATTTGCTTGCATACTCCCTTCATAGTTGCGACAAAAGGCCAATCCAAACTAAAATCTGTTTGCCATACTATACATGGTTTCATAAATTACCTCCTCAAAACGGATACCAAATTTGTGGAATATGGAATACCGCACGACCGATAACATATGCTACTACAAATACAGCTAAAACACAATAAACAATTTTGACTTTCTTATCGTTAGGTGTTTCTTCATGTTCTGAATAATAACTTCTTTTCTTACCCTTACCAAATCCTCTTAAATCCATCGCATTTGAAATATTACCAATACGATCAAAAGAAGTAATAATTAAAGGTATAAGAATCATAATATTCTGCTTTACACGTGAAAATAAACCTGCTTTTTTAGGATCTAATTCTACACCTCTTGCTTGCATAGAAATTTGAATATTTTTATAATCTCTAGCAATATCTGGAATATATCTAAAAGCCATTTCTACAATTGTACAAACTTTATATGGAACATGACATGCATATAATCCAGCTGCAAATTCACTAGGTGTAATAGATAAAATAAATGTCAATGAAACTAAGAATGTAGTAATCATCTTAAAGAAACGACATCCTAAATACCATAATGTTTCTGCTGTAAAAACAAAATAACTATTCAGCTGAAACAAAACAGTTTCAGAATTAATGTAAGCAGAACCTGTATGAGGATTTGCTAAAAAATATAAGATGATATTAACCAGATTCATAATGACCACAAATCCAATAATATAAGAAAATGATTTGAATTTTGGCTTAAGAGATATTAAACCAATAATACTTAAAATAAATACTGGTAAAGTAAGTCTTAAATCAAAAGTCATAACTAAATAAATAACTAATACAAAGAACAAGCGAACTTTTGTTGTTCCTGAAAGCTTATGCAAGAATGTTTCTCCAGGAACTAAATTGATAATAAAATTATTCATGGCGATTCATCCTTTCATATTCTATAAAATACTCTGTAAATTCATCACTAGGTAATCCTAATCGTTTAGATAAAGTAAATAATGATGTTTCTTTTAAATGGGCTCTTTCAATAATATCGGCATCGCCTAAAATCTTAAATACACTATCATCACCAATGCATTCACCATCCGTAAAGACAATTGCACGATCAGTATATTCAATAGCTAAATGCATATCATGAGTAATAAATAAAATAGTAATACCAAAATCTTTATTCAATTTTTCTAAGAAGGTCATAATTTCTGTATATACACGATAATCCTGACCAGCTGTAGGTTCATCTAAAATAATAACTTCAGGATCCATAGCCAAAATAGAAGCAATGGTTACACGTTTCTTTTGACCATAACTTAATGCAGAAATAGGCCAATTACGCATTGGATATAAATTACACATTTTTAATGTATCATTCACTTTTTCTTCGATTTCAGCTTCTGATTTATTACGTAAAGATAAGCCTAATCCAACCTCATCTTTAATCATATCTTTAACAATCATTTGATTTGGATTTTGCATAACATATCCAACCTTCTCACCAATTTCCTTGATAGAAAATTGCATATAATCTTCATCATTTAATAATATATGGCCACTATTAGGACGAATAATACCACAAAGTAATTTTGCGATAGTACTTTTACCAGCACCATTTTTACCTACTATAGCAATTTTTTCTCCTCTAGTAACTTGAAAACTTACATTATTTAATACTTTATTACGTGAATCATAGCCAAATGATACATCCTGTACATCGATAATAACTTCATTTTTCTTGATTTCATGATGCACCTTTGATTCATTAAAATTAGCAATAACTCTATCTTTATATGGAGTTAAATCCATATCAAAAACATTACTAATATCATGACTTTCTAACTTGCAACCTGCATTCTTTAATGCTGTAATATAAAGAGGTTCTCTAACACCATTTTCTTTAAGTAAATCACTAACAAGTAATTCATCAGGTGTCATATCTGCAAGTATCGTACCATCTTTCATTAAAATAATGCGATCAATATTACGATATAAAACATCTTCAATACGATGTTCAATAATAATAATTGTCTTATTATAATCATTATGTATTCTATCAATCAAATCAATTGCAAAATTACCCATCATTGGATCCAATGCTGCTAATGGTTCATCAAACAATAATATTTTCACATCATCATGCATAATACCTGCTAATGCGACTCTTTGTTTTTGTCCCCCGCTCAAATCATAAGGAACTTGTTCAAGGAAGTTATGCATATCTACAATTTTTGCAGACTCATATACACGTGGAAGCATTTCGACGCGTGGCATGTTGTCATTTTCCAAGGCATATGCGATATCTTCACCTACTGATAAACCAACGAATTGTGCATCAGAATCCTGTAAAACAGTTCCAACACGACTACTCATTTGGAAAATACTGGCATCTTTAACTTCAATACCATCAATTTTACAACTACCCTTGATCTCTCCATCAAAAGAAAATGGAATAAGGCCATTAATACAAGAAGAAAGTGTTGATTTTCCACAACCAGATGGACCTGTAATCAACACTTTTTCGCCTTCGTAGATTGTTAAATCAATATGTTTTAATGTATCTTCAGTTTGTGATTTATATCTAAAGCTAAAATCCTTAAATTCTATAACTGGTTTCATTATTCAGCTTTTAAATTTTGGCCACGCTTATTACGATTTGCTAAAACTTTTAATACTGGAATACCAATAACTAATAAAACTATAATATTAGATACAGAACTTACAGCAGATTGAATTAATGTAATTGATAATTCACCACCATAGAAAAGTACGGTAAACAATGGTGTAACTAAACCAAATGAAATCCCACATCCAACTACACATAAAATAGCATAAATAATCATATGTTTTACATCAAAAATACCATCTTCAATATAAGCACCATATAATGGTAAAGCACCAACAAATAAACCTAAACATGCATTACCAATAGACCAGTCAAACCAGAATCCCCAGCCACCAATTAAATCAGCAATTACATTGCCAATACCAGCTGCACATGCTGCAGGTAAAGGTCCAAATAAACCACCAACAATAACAGGAACAATCATCGCAGTTGTTAAACTTGTGTTAGTGAAAACTTTTATTGAACCATAGTTCATCAAAACACCAAATAAAGCTGCGCCAATGGCAACACCAACAATTGTTTGTGTGTTCCAAACACCAATAAATTTCTGTAAAGTCGTTTTTTTTACTCATAAAACAAACCTCTCTCTTTTTATTTATCCTTATAGGACATTTCTATAATATTGTTTTATCACCCTTTTGTCAACAAATATCGATTCAGTTTATATAAATCATAATAATTCATTCAATTATTTATATATTTTCTAAATCAATGATAAATAATTATTATCTAGTTTACCTATAGGATATAGGTGATTATACATCTTTCCATTGATTTGTCAACAAATATTATAAAAAGAAGATTTTTTAAATCTTCTTAATAGAAATCTTCCAGCTTGTACCAGTGCCTACATTATATGCTTTTGCAAAACTTCCTTGATTAATAGCAACTGCCATATGATCCAAACTATTTGTATATAATAATGTCTCACCTGTTGAAACATCTGCAAAGCTACGAGCATAAACAATCATATTTTTATAAGCAATACGATGCTCATGTTCAATACTTATTTCTAAATAATCTCCAAATTGAACATTCAATTCCTTAAATAAAGTTCTAGGAATATTTGTCCATAAGCTACCAAAACGTATATCTAAAACATCGATTGTTCCTGATATCATATCTCCTTCTTTTTTAGGAGCAATTGTCTTTAATTCAACAATATCATCCACATTAATTAATGGCCCAACACCTTCATAATCAATCACACCACTGGCAAGCCTAGCTCCAGTATATGCATATATATCTCGACCATGAAATGTATAGCTTTCTCCAGAATTAGGTAAACGATTCACTGATTCATCAATTTCCCTAGCTTCTACAATTCCAATAATCTTTTTCATATGTGTTAATGTGCCATTATCTGGAGTCACAATGTATTGTCCACCAGCCGTTTTTACAACCACACTTTTTCTATTGGACCCAACACCAGGATCAACAACTGATACAAAAACACTGCCCTCTTTCCAATAATTAACCGTTTGAATCAAACGATATGATGCTTCCCATATATTATATGGTTGAATATCATGTGTTAAATCAAAAATTCTTAGATTTTCGTCGACACTATAAGCAACGCCATACATGGCACTTACAGCACCATCGGATGTGCCAAAATCTGTCTGTAAAATAAGCGGTCTCATTTTTAAAACCTCCTTAAAACTAACCACATCAATTATACTGAAAATTATAAATAATGAAATACTTTTTTGCATTTTTTTAGTTTTATGATATGATTGTTTTTACAAGGAGGAATATTATGAGTAGAAAAATTACTGGTCATACAGAATTAATAGGTTTAATCGCTACGCCAATTAGACATTCAAAATCACCAGCTATGCATAATGCTGCTTTTGAAGCATTAGGTTTAGATTATGTATATTTGGTTTTTGAAGTTGGTAAGGATGAATTAGAAGATACTGTTAAAGGTTTAAAAGCTATGAAGGTCAGAGGCTGGAATGTTTCAATGCCTAACAAAGCACCTATTGTCCAATATTTAGATAAAATTACTCCAGTAGCCAAAATGTGTGGTGCTGTTAATACAGTCATTAATGATAATGGAATATTTACTGGAACTATTACAGATGGCACAGGCTTTATGCATTCTTTAAAAGAAAAGAATATAGATATTATCAACAAAAAAATAACTGTCGTAGGTGTGGGTGGGGCCGCTACCGCGATATGCATCCAAGCAGCATGGGATGGGGTCAAAGAAATATCCATCTTCAATCGTAAAGATGACTTCTTCATAAGAGGAGAAGAAAATGTCCAAAAAATCAATAATAATACATCTTGTCATGCGACTTTATATGATCTAGATGATCATGATGCTTTGAAAAGAGAAATAGATGAAAGTGTTTTGTTTGTCAATGCGACAAATGTAGGTATGGGAAATCTTCAAGGACAGATGGTTTTACCTAATATTAATTATCTTAATAAAGATATTATCGTATATGATGTTATCTATTCACCTGAAGAAACCGAATTACTAAAACAAGCTAAAACATTAGGATGTCAAATCTTAAATGGTATAGGTATGATGCTTTATCAAGGTGCAGAAGCATTTAAATTATGGACTGGTGAAGATATGCCAATAGATGTAGTCAAAAAAGAATTAGGAATATCCTAATTTTTTTAGTTACACTATTATATTTTGAACAATTAACATATACATACGAATAGCTTTTTCTAGTACTTCTTCACGAAAGTTAAAAGTATTGGTATGTAATCCACTCTGATATTCTTTACATTTTGTTCCTAGAAAGAAGAACAATCCAGGAATAGCTTTTTGATAATAAGAGAAATCTTCTGACATCATCAAAGGATCACTAAGTTCTATATAATTATCTTCTACAATATTTTTAAATTGGTTATATAAATGATTATCATTGATAACAGGAGGATTGACTGGAGGTGGATTCCATATAATTTGACAATGATATGTTTTTTCTAAACCATGATGAATATCCAATATATATCCAACAATCTTTTCATAGAGTTTTTCGTCAAAACAACGAAGCGTCCCTTCTATTTTTGTTGTAGAGGCAATGCAATTTCCTGAAGTACCGCCTCCTATTTTTCCAATATTTAACAGTACTGGAGAAAAACGCGTGATTCTTCGAGCTATCATATTTTGATATTGTCCTATTAGATCACAAGCAATCGCAATACTATCTATACCCTTTTGAGGTTCACCAGCATGTGCATCTTTTCCTACAATAGTCACATTAACATCGCCACATAAAGCCATTAAAGAACCGTTTTTACAAGCAATAACACCTTCATCTACGTCAGGCATTAAATGCATTCCAAATATAGCTTTTACATTATATTTATCAAAAATACCAGCTTCAACGATAAATCTAGCAGCTGCGATGGTTTCTTCAGCAGGCTGGAAGATTAAAAGTATATTATGATTAAAAACATAATGATGTTCTTTAAGGTGCTTTGCAAAACCTAACAAGGCACTTATATGACCATCATGCCCACAAGCATGCATACACCCCTCATGTTTCGATTTATAATCAATATCATTATTTTCTTCAATCGGTAAAGCATCAATATCACTTCTAAAAGCAATTGTTTTTTCTTTACCATAATCAATAAATACAATTGTCCCTGTTTCTACAATACTTTCCCATTGATAACCCATCTTATCTAGTTCATTTCGTATATAAGCTGAAGTTTGATATTCCTTCATTCCTAATTCTGGAATTTGATGCAAATCTCTACGCCATTTTTTTAATTGATCCATAATCATCCCTCTTACTTAGAGATTATATCAAACTTCTATTCCTCCAACAACATCAAAATGAAGCTAAAATAGCTACTAAAAAACAAACAATACTTATAATAATACATATCACTCCTATTATTTTCATATATTTTCTTTGATTTTCATATTTTCTAATACTTAATATAATACCAGTCGTGTATAAAACACTTACTAATAAAGCACCAAAAGCTATGCCATAAAACAAGCCCATAACATAATCGAATATAGGTAATGTTGTATTATCCATAATCATCATCACAAATAACATAATCATAGCGATTGTTCCAACAATACTAATCATTCTCATTCTTTTAAGTAATACTTCTCTTTCATTTTCAGCATAATCGCTTATCAATTGCGTTCTTTCATCGTTCAACATCTCACTTTTCCTTTCTCCATTAATAATTTCACTCATATCTACATTATAAAATTGTGATAATTCAACCAACATACTTAAATCTGGCATATTATAACCATTCTCCCATCTTGAGACAGAACGATCAGAAACATTAAAATGCTCTGCCAATTGTTCCTGTGTTAGATTTTTTTCTTTACGTAATTTCTTTAAAAATTCACCTATTTTCTTTTGATCCATAATCTTCCTCCCACCTTTAAAATATCAAATTAATCATAAAAATAACATGACATAAAGCGAGAATGTGTCATGTTATAGTGATTGTTTTTCCTTCTATAAGTTTTTCTGTTGGCACTTTTTTCATTTTGTTACAAAAATCATCAACTTCTACATCACTACTAATAGGTGGAAAAGCATTATCATAGTGATCTAATAATACTCTTTTGGGTTTTAACATATTGATGACTCTTTGATTATGTTGATCAATATCACTTCGACCTTGATGTGGTAGTATTAATGCATCGGAATTGATAGGATAATCAACATTATCATCTAAATCAGCACTACCCATTAATTGTATACGCTTTTCATTTGATTCTATTTCATAAAACAATGTTTCCCCATTTTCCTTATATTGAAAATTCATAAAACATAAATGAAGTGCTCTAGGAAGTTGTAACCATGTCTGTTTACTTAGTAATAATTCTTTTACCATACCTTTATCAAATTGAATATGTTTTCCTTGATATACTTTTACTGTTGTATGGTTGAATTTTAAGATATCGTTTGGCTTTATAAGATATAATTTATCCTTAGAAAATCCTTGTGAAGATAATGTATGATAAGGAGTTTTTGTTAGATATATCTGACAATTGATATCATGATATAATTCATTAATACTAGATAAATGATCTAAATGACCATGAGTGATCAATATATGATTTTGTTTTTGAAATATCATTTGTCGTTGCTGCTTAACTTCTGATGATTCAACATTTTTAGGCAAATATTTCATGTAAGGATCAAATAATAATGAAGCGTCCTCCGTTTCAATCAAAATTGAAGCTGTTCCATACCAAGTGACATTCATAAGCACTACACATCCCTCTTTGTTTCAAACTTATATAAGCCAAATCCCTTTAAACTTTCAACAACATCATAAATATTTTTGCCATCATTATCTTCATACAAAAAACATAATCCTTGATTATTTTCATTAATCAACTCGCGAGGTGTTATCATCTGATTATCTTCATAAATATTATTATTTTCAAAAATATCTCTAAAATCACTAGCATTGCGATGATAAACATCAACCATATTACATTTAGATTTTCCTATTTGTCCATGATCAAAGGCAACACCAAAGCTACTTAATCCATCATTTAAAAGTATGTCTTCAAAGAGATAAAAAATACCACTCACTTCATCAGCTGACAATTTTTTCATAAAATATACATCTTTATGTAAATATCCATCATCATATTTTTCTTCATCATCTAATGAAGTAGGAACTTCTATAAATATAAAAAATGTTTCATTTTCAAATCTACGAATAAATTGTTCCATTAATATCATAATATGATGCGTTTCCACAACTGCTTCAATATGATTTTTTCTTAGCAATCGATAGCCTTCTTTTAACACATCATTGTTTTCAATCTTTGCTCCTTTTATTAAATTAAACATACATGACTCCTTTTCTTTATAGTTATTTTAACATATATAAAAAGATATTCAATTACTGAATATCTAAAGTGCTCCATGATCGACTTGGATAACACAATCAAAGGTTTGATTTATCTTTTTTACATCATCATTAATAAGTTTTTTAAAAACGCATGCGATATTTCATCTTCCGAAGGAACGAGCACATCAAAAATAAGATTGGTATGCGTAGGTCCAGACACAATGCGAAAATCATGAATACTATATTTAATATCAATATTTTTAACAACCTCAGTGACTTTTTCTTTTAGTTCATTAGTGAGTGGATCATCTAAATCTAGAGGATCCATATGAATTGTTGTAAGAATATGATATTTTTTTAGTATATCTCTTTCAATGTGATCAATACAATCATGAATATACATAATATCTTCTTTACTATTCACTTCTACGTGGAGTGTCAAATATTTTCTACCAGGGCCATAATCGTGCATCATTAAATCGTGAATACCCTGAACCACTTCATAAGACATGACAAAATCTTTGATTTCATTTACAAGATCAGGATCAGGTGCTTTACCAAGTAATGGATCAACAGTATCTTTAAATATATCAATACCAGATTTTAAGACAATAATAGATACAATTGTACCAATAATACCATCAACTGGTAAATCAGTGACTAAGCATAAACATAGCGAAATAAGTGATGCTGATGTGGTCAGTACATCATTGAGACTGTCTTGAGAAGCTGCTAATAAGGTTGATGATTGAATCTTATTTCCTGCTGTTTTATTAAATGATGCCATCCATAGTTTCATAAATATAGATACAATTAATACAATGACTGCATTAATTGTAAAAGTTAAAGATTCAGGATAAAATATCTTTACGATAGAATCTTTTAATGAAGTGAATGCCACCATTAATATCAAAAATGATATAACTAAACCCATAATATATTCATAACGGCCATGACCATAAGGATGTTCACTATCAGGATGCTTACTCGCTAATTTAAAACCAAATAAGGAAGCAAGATTACTTCCCATATCTGATAAATTATTAAAACCATCTGCCAAAATTGCCACTGAACCAGTGATATATCCAAATAATAATTTGAATACAACCATAATACCATTACAAATAATAGATAAAATACTACATAATGTTCCATAGTGTTCTCTTACTTCTATAGATTCTATATCTTCATAATTGTTTATAAATCTTTTTACAAGAATATCAAACATGATATCACCTAAAATATAGTATTAATCTTCTTTAGATAAATATTACGACCATTTCTTTCTAGAAGGCCTGATTCTTCTAATTCACTAATATAACCATCCATTTTTTCTTGATTGACAGCTTTATGAGCTAAATTCTTTAATATTTCAATGGTTGATGGATTGTCATCTTTAATATACCCATTACCATCATTATCATATAAAGGACTTTGTAATAATGCATTTAATAATGCTACAAATCCCCATTTCACTTCTAAACGTACCAATTTATATTCCATCGTATCAAACAAAGCATTAGGGACATAGTACTCATCATCATAGCCCTTTAAATTTTCAATATCTTTTTTTGTATAATAAGTCATGTTGTAACCTCCGCTCAATGATTATATCATAGTTTATAAGATATCTCTATTTCTTTTTGTGAAAGTTGATACATCATCAAAGCCAATACGTTGATATTCCTCAATAACATCTTCAACATGCTCACCAACACGATCACTAGTATGACTATCTGTACCAACAATAATAATACGACCACCTAAATCATAGTAACGTTGTACCTGTTCAAAATTTGGAAAACCACAGTTACCTCTTAAACTATATCCAGAAGTATTAACTTCAATACCTTTATTTTTAGAAATAAGTATCTTAAATATTTCATCAATGATATCCTGGTATAAACTATGATTAACTGATGTATCGTTATAAGGTCCATAGCGGCATATATAATCCATATGTCCTAATATATTAAAACAATCAAATGTTTTTACACATTCTAAAGTATTTTCAAAAAATTCTTTATGAGCCTGTTCTTTGGTTTTGTTTTTAAAATAAAGTGCTGGCTCATAAAACTCTGTTTGATGAATGACATGAATAGAGCCAATGACAAAATCATAAGGATTTGCATTAACAAAAGCATTAATTTCATCTATATAATCTAAATCTAGTCCCATTTCTAAGCCAATCTTTATTGTTATATGATGTTTATATTCTTCTTTTAATGCATTAAGTTCTTTAAAATAAGATATTGTATCTAATTCAAAAGGCATTTCAGGATAGTCAAAATCACGATGATCAGTAAAACATATTTCATCTAAACCAAGTTGAATAGCCTGTTCAATATGTTCTCTAGGATTTGCATCACTATCAGCTGAAAATTTTGTATGCATATGATAATCTATTTTTCTCATGATAATCCTCCTATTTATTGTTTAAATTCTTGATAATAATATCAGTTATCAAATTAATAAGCATGAGTAATACAACCATCCATAAAATAAGTGCAAAAATACTTGTCATATCAAAATTCACTCTTGCATTATATAATAATTTACCAATACCTTGTCTTGACGATACAAATATTTCTGCCATAACTCCTACTTTAAAAGCCATAGGTAAAGCAGAAGATACTGCAGAGGCTAAATAACCACTAATAAGAGGTAAATAAGCATAACGTAAATTAAAAAATAAAGAATGATGATAAAGTGTAATAACATTTTTAAGGTCACGATCTATATGTTGAATACCACTGACAGTATTATGATAAAATATTGGTAAAATCATCAGCATAACAATAGTAATTAAAGCTTGTAAACTATTCAGCCAAACCAATAATATCAATATATAACCAATTTGTGGTATCGTTTGAAGCAATGCCATAATAGGTTCCAATAACTCATAAACATGATGATTTAATCCAGCACATATCCCTAAAGAAACACCAATAAGCATAGCTAACATAAAACTAATAAAAATTCTCAACAATGTCGAAAAGACTGATACGTAAAATGATGAAATTGTAAGATAATCAAGCATTCTTAAAAAGACATCGTAGGGAAAAGGCAAAATGACTTCCTTATCGACGATAAGGGAAGTCATTTGCCATAATACGATAAGTATAAAACAAGTTAGACATTTCTTTTTCATGAAACAAGCATGTCTTCACTAAATTCGATGTCATAAAGTTTTAAGAATTCTGTGATTTCATCCGTACATTCACTGGCTTCAGTGTAATGAACATTTTGTCTTTCGATTGATTTAACAACAATTTCAACACTTGGAAGGCCCAAAGTATCAACACCAATTTCTTCTAAATCAGCTTCTAGATTAGCATAATCACCATTTGTAAATTCATCAATAGATTCAAATAAAGTATCATAATTAGTTCCATCTTTCATGAAGATAGCAGCTTGAGGATATCCTCCTCCATATTCATCTTGTAAATCTTTGATGATTGATAAAGTGATACCTGATTGAGAAGCTTTGGCAATTGTAGCAGTTGCAAGTGGTTCAGCAAGCAAACCAACTTCTACATTGCCAGCTAATAATTGTTCCTGCACTAGTGTTCCAGATTGATAGTAAGTAGGTGTTAATGAAGTTTCAATGCTTACTGTTTCATATATTTTTTGTGGAACAGCACCTTCACCAAATAAAGCTATTTCGCCTTCTTCATTTAAAGCATCTTCGCTAGTCCCAACTAAATATAAATTACCCCAAGTAATAACAGCTTTTAATTTATAACTTGTAGAATCCTTGCTCATTAACGTAGCACCTACATTAATAGGAGCAACAATAATATCATATTCACTATCATCTTTTGCTAGTTCAGCTTGTAATTGATCACTACCATCAACGAAATCAATTGACCCCTCTGCAATAATATCACTATAGCTATCAACGAAAGCTAATGAAGGGGCACCTGTAGGACATAAAATCTTAACAGTACTAGAACCATCTTCTACTGTAGAAGAACTGCATCCCACTACAGTAATAGCCATCATCAAACATAGTAAATATTTAAAAATCTTTTTCATATAAAATCTCCTTATTGATATTTATCTCTCTTTGCATAAGTTGTGTGCAACAAATGATGTGCTTTTTCACTATTAGGTGAACCTAAGTAATCAGCATATAATTGTTGGATTTGTGTGTTTTCGTGAGATTTTCTCACTGGCATTGCACGATCTTCATCATATAAAGCATTAGCACGAGCAGCACGATGATCAAAACCACTATTTCTTACTTGTGCACTGACATATGATTGTCCACCGCCATTGATACATCCTCCAGGACATCCCATGATTTCAATGAATTGATATTTAGAAGTACCTGCGCGAATTTCATCTAATAATGGTTTAGCAATTGTCATACTATGAGCTACCGCTACATAAATAGTCTGATCACCAATAGTGACTTTGGCTTCTTTGAGACCTCTTTGACCTCTAACTGAATAATATTCAATATAATCTAGACTATCCCCACTTAATACATCAACAACCGTACGTAATGCTGCTTCCATAACACCACCACTAGCACCAAAGATAACACCAGCACCAGTATATTCACCAAATAAATCTTGATCAAATTCTTCATCTTTTAAGTTGACAAAGTCAACACCAAACATTTTGATAAGCTTACCTAATTCTCTTGTAGTAAGTACTGCATCAACATCTTTCATACCATCTGTAATCATTTGATCACGCTCTTTTTCACCTTTTTTAGCGACACAAGGCATGATTGATACAACATAAATGTCTTTAGGATCAATGTTATTGACTTCAGCATAATGTGATTTAATCATTGCCCCTAACATCATATGAGGTGATTTACATGATGATAAATGATCTAAGATATCAGGATATTCTTTTTCACAATAGTTAATCCATCCTGGAGAACAAGATGTAATCATTGGTAGAACACCACCATTTTCAAGACGATCAATAAATTCATAGCCTTCTTCCATGATGGTTAAGTCTGCACCAAAGTTTGTATCATAAACTTTATCAAAACCTAATAATTTTAAAGCAGCGACCATCTTACCTGTAACACGTGTTCCAATAGGCATACCAAATTCTTCACCTAATGATGCTCTAACAGCTGGTGCAGTTTGGACAACAACATGTTTTGTAGGATCATTCAATGCTTCAATGACATTATCAATTTCTTCTTTTTCATGAAGTGCTCCAACTGGACATACATTAATACATTGACCACATTGCATACAATTCACATCTTTTAAGCTCTTATCATAAACTGGACCAACTTTTGTCTTGAAACCACGATCCATAAATCCTAAGATGCCTAAACCTTGATGCTTTTCACATGCGGCAATACATCTTCCACATAAAATACATTTAGAAGTATTTCTTACCACGCCTGAAGAAAAATCATCGTATGTTTGAGGTGTCTTTTCACCTTTATAGGCATCTTCTCTAACACCTAATTCCTGGCATAATCTTTGTAATTCACAATTTGTATTTCTAATACATGATAAGCAATCCTTTGAGTGATTAGATACAATCAGTTCAACAACTTGTCTTCTCGCTTCTAATGCACGTTGAGAATTTGTTTTAACAACCATACCATCTCTTACTGGATAAACACAAGCAGCACATAAGCTTCTTGCTCCTTCAACCTCTACCTGACAAACACGGCAAGCTCCTGTACCTGTATAATTCTTTAGGTAACATAATGTAGGAATATGAATACCATTTTCTCTTGCCACTTCTAGAATTGTTTTTCCTTCGTAAGTTTCGACAACGCGATTATTAATAGTAACTTTAATTTTTCCCATGTTTCACACCTACTTTCTTGAAATAACATTAAAGTGACATGCACTCATACAGTTACCACATTTAATACATTTACTTTGATCAATAGCATAAGGTACTTTTCCTAATACACCATCAATGGCATTAGCAGGACATTGTCTTGCACAAAGACCACATTTACGACATTTATCAGGATCAATTTCATAAGATAATAAGGCTTTACAAACACCAGCAGGACATTTTTTGTCAACAATATGAGCAATATATTCATCTCTAAATTGAGATAAAGTTGATAAAACTGGATTTGGTGCAGATTGACCTAAACCACATAATGCTGTGTCTTTGATTGTATGTGCTAATGTTTCAAGTTCGTCCAATGTTTCCATTGTGCCTTCACCATTACAGATTGTCTCTAATAATTCTAACATACGTTTTGTACCAATACGACAAGGTGAACATTTACCACAAGATTCATCAACAATAAAATCCATATAAAATCTGGCAACGTCAACCATACAATTATCTTCATCAAGTACAATCATACCACCAGAACCCATCATAGATCCTAATTTAACAAGTTCATCAAAACCAATTGGTGTATCTAATTGAGCTTCTGTCAAACATCCACCTGATGGTCCACCAGTTTGAACAGCTTTAAATTTCTTACGATTTGGACATCCTCCACCAATCTCATAAATGATTTCACGTAAAGTTGTTCCCATTGGAACCTCAACCAAACCAGTATTGGTAATTTTACCTCCTAAAGCAAATACTTTTGTTCCAGGTGAGCTTTCCGTACCAATACTTCTAAACCAATCTGCACCATTCATAATGATTTGGGCAATATTAGCATATGTTTCTACGTTATTGATAATTGTTGGTTTACCCCATACACCTTTATGAGCAGGATATGGTGGTTTTGGTTTTGGCATACCTCTTTCACCTTCAATAGATTGAATCAAGGCAGTTTCTTCACCACAGACAAAGGCTCCAGCGCCTAATCGAATTTCAATATCAAAATTAAAGCCAGTACCTAAAATATTTTCACCTAATAAGCCCATTTCCTTAGCTTGAGCAATGGCATGTTTTAAACGTTCTACGGCAATTGGATATTCTGCACGAATATAAATATAACCATAACTTGCACCAATGGCATATCCAGCTATTTCCATAGCTTCTAATACACTATGAGGATTACCTTCTAGAACAGAACGATCCATGAATGCTCCAGGATCTCCTTCATCAGCATTACAAATAACATATTTTTCTTTTTCTTCTTCTCTTGCACACATTTCCCATTTAAGACCCGTAGGGAATCCTCCTCCACCACGACCTCTTAAACCACTCTTTTTAACTTCTGCAACAACTTCTTCTGGTGTCATTTCTGTTAAAGCTTTAGCTAAAGCAAAATACCCATCTGTAGCAATATATTCTTCGATGTTTTCAGGATCAATCACACCACAGTTATGTAAAGCAATACGTTTTTGCTTTTCATAGAATTTGGTATGATTAATATCATGTATTTCTTTAGTTTCTTTATCAGATTCATTAAGCATTAAACGTTCTACGGGACGACCTTTATAGAAATGTTCCATAACAATTTCTTTAACATCTTCCACCTTAACACTCTTATAAATAATATTGTCAGGGTAAATAGATACATTAGGTCCTACACCACATAAACCTAAGCAGCCAGTTCTAAGTACACTAACTTCATTCTCTAATCCTAAAGCCTTGATTTCCTCTTCGAATGCCGTAATTAATTCACCTGAATTACCTATTGTACATCCTGTCCCAGCACAAACCAATACTTGAATTCTTTCCATGCCAGATCCTCCTAATTCTTATATTGTCCAACTGTATATTCTTCAATAACTTCATTATGTTTTAAATGACGTTCTACAATATCTTTTGCTTTTTTAGAATCAACTAAAACATAAGTAGTCTTATTGTTATCTTTATCAAATACTTCTACAATTGGCTCTAAAGTACACATACCAATACAACCTGTTTGTAAAACAGATACAGGTAATTTTTGTTTAGCGACTTCTTCAACTAAAGTATTTAAAACTGGTCTAGCCCCTGCAGCAATACCACAAGTTGCCATCCCTACAACAACACGATATTGATGATCTTCATCTAAACGCATTGTCATTCTATTTTGAGCAGTTGCTCTAATCTTCTTTAAATCATCTAATGATTTCATAAAGACCCTCCTTCATATAGTCTTTTATCCATAATAGGACTTCAGGTTCATTAATGGGAACCTCACCTAATATTTCTTTCATTTCATTTGTATCTAATATAAAGTTTCCTTCATCACTTGTATATTCAAAATAATAATCAATACTTTCATCCGCTTGTATTAATGTTAACAGACTCTCTATGAGATCTCCCATCACTGGTGTATCTATATTATCTTTAATAAATGTCACATCAATTGTCGTACCAACATTTTCTTTAGATGTAATGTTTAAATATCCACCTGTTAATTCTGCATTTTGTTTAAGCATCGGTATACCCAAACCAACTTTTCTTGTTGTACGTGTTGTATAGAATGGATCAATAACCTTATTCACCATTTCTTCACTCATACCTATGCCATCATCAATAATTGTGATTTGAATGATATTATCTTTGATACTATCAATAATTTTAATAGTTATATGTTTAGCATTGGCTCTAATAGAATTATAAGCAATATCTAATATATACAAAGATAACTCATCCATAACGTTTCCTCCACATTGAATAAAATACATCTTCATCTATTTCATGAATTGGTTCACTTATATCAAATAAATTATGAGCATCACTATTAAATAAACAAACTTTATCTTTTAAAAATGGAAATTGATTCACCAATACATCATATTGAGCATCATCTGTTATTTCAAAACCATCAAAATCCCATTTCTCATCAATATAATAATAAATATTCATTACTGAAAAGCGTCTTGCCATCACATGTGCTAATACAGCTACGCCACCTAAATCATGAATATGTTGTATTACATCAGGTAATAATAAATCTAAAGATTTTAATAACAAGCGATCTTCTATGCCAATAATTTCATCCATTTCATTTAAAATATATTGATGTCCAAAATAAATATCATCATTAGGTTCTTCAATAAGATATTCATCCAAAAAAGCTTGAATAGCATCTAGTGAAGCATCATGTAAAAAATAACCTAAAACATGGACTTCTTCTCTGGTTTGAATTTCTACCGCATAAATATATTTGACCTTATCTTTAGCAACTTGATTCAAATGATAAAGCTGTTTCACTGAATTATGATCAGATATCGCTATCATATCTAATTCTTTAATATAAGCCATATTCACAATATTATTGATAGTCATATCATCATCTGCACAAGGTGACAGAGCTGAATGAATATGCAAATCATAAAACATGAATAATTTCCTTTACGAGTTCATAACTAGATAATGAGCTTTTAAGAAGTGGTATGTTTTCTTGAGTTGCTTTTTCTATTGTTTGTACATCAGGTTCTACACCTTCAACAAAAACAATGCCTGCAAAATCAAGTAGAGATGCCACAGCAACAACATTCACATGCTTTTGAACAGTCAACCACAATGCTCCTTCTTGACCATTAGCCATCACAAAGCTCAATAAATCACCAATATAAATATCATTCACATCATTTGATAATTCTACGTCATTACAAGTTTCTAAATGAACTTCTTTAATAAAATCCTTTAAAATCATGATTGACCACCTTTTCTGACACGACACGTATCAACACTTACTAAACCTTTTTCAACATTTTCTGCTAAACTACGACAATTCGCAAACCCACAAGCGCCACAATCAAATTGTGGTAAAGTATCTAATATTGCATTAATTCTTTTAACCCAAGCAATACGTTCTTTCATCGATTTTTGATCTTTTAAATCTAATTCTCTATCTAAGAGATAGTCCTCTTTATTTAAATGAACAATATCCTGTTGATAATTATCCATCATATTTTCCAAATGATAGCCACCATCATAAGGATTAGACCATAGATAATAACCACCAATACATCCTTCATAACAAGCATATAAAGCCCCTAAATCCACATTTTCTAAATTATCAAACTCCAATAAATTCAAAAAATGCTTAGCTTGATTCAAACCATCAATCTTAACTAATGACTTATGATGATCACTATATGTTTGACTGACTACACTTTTAACCCCATATTTATTAATATCAATATCTAAAGTATCTTCATTCTTTAAATGATTAATCTTCGGAAAAACATGAGAAATACTTAAAGCATAATCTATATTGGATTCTTCATTACCAAATGGTTTTTTAGCAAGTAGCATCTTACCTACACATTCACATAATGAATAAATGCCAACATTTTTATCCTTATAACGTTTACGAATAAGCTTAGCAGCTACTTCTACAGGATATTCATAAGGAATAATTTGATCAAACAAAGTTGGATAATGTTTTTCTATTAATTGATTAATGGTTGGACAAAAAGATGTCAACCATACACCCTCTTGTTTACTACTATCGATCAAAGCCTGATGATAGAGATAACCTTCTATATCACTATATTCAGCTACTTCATCAAAGCCTAATTTTTTGATAGCTAAACAGACTTGCTGAAACTCTGTAAACGATTTCATCTCTGATAATATACTTGTAGGTACTAAAACCACATTATATTCATGTTCACCTAAAGTATCAGAAATATGACAACCATTGACCCTTAAAACATGGGATGGGCAAGTACGCATACATATATCACAATGAATACATTTTTCTTCATCAATTTGTACTTTACGATTAACAATGGATATAGCTTCTACAGGACATGCTTTCAAACACTTAATACAGCCTTGACAACTGCTTGCTGACCAACTAATAACGGATGTCATACAAAAGTCATCCTTAAATGTGTACCTTCTTTAGATGATTGAATATCAAATGTTGTAGCACAATTTTTCATATTATCTAGTCCCATGCCTGCACCAAAGCCAAATTCCCTTGCTTTATTAGAAGCTGTAGAATAGCCAGGTGTCAAAGCTTTTTCGATGTTAGGAATACCTGGTCCAACATCATCAAAACAAAGTGTAACACTTCCATCATCTTCATTAATTTCAAAAGTAATGGTTCCACCGTCCGAATGAATGACGAGATTAATCTCTGCTTCATAGCAGGCAATAGATATACGTTTTAAAACCTTAGGATTAATACCTATAGTTTTTAATATACTTTTAATATCATAAGAAGCATATCCAGCAGTCTCATAGCTATCTTTTTTAACATCATATTGTTTAAGCATGTTTACCTAGTCCTGCTTCATACAACAAACCACATGTTTCATACATCGAATAATCTGTTGATAAAATACTAACGCCACCCATTTTAGCACCATTAATCATGTAATCATCAACATTTTTGCCTCTAACTATTAAAACCACAGGCAAATCCAAAGTATTCGCTGTATGAAATAATTGCATATTAGCTAAACCTGATATAAGTAATGATGTTTCATCACTATCACGTAATGTACATAAAGCATCGCTCATTAAATCAGTACCAAAAGCATCGTTAAAATCAATATCATAAACACGAGGATCATCAATATATATTTCTTTTGCAGAAACTGTATCAATAATTTCTTTTAATTTCATGCAACAGATTCTTCCTTCTTATAATCTAAGACAAGCATTTTTAATTCTTCAAGTTGTTTTTTACAGCCGAATACTGTACCATCCACACTTACAACTGGTGCTAAGCCACATGCACCAACACAACGTGTAGCATCAATAGAAAACAATCCGTCCTCACTTGTTGAATTAACTGCACAACCTGTCATTTCTGATAAAAGATCCAAAATCGTTTGTGAACCATTAACATAACATGCAGTTCCTAAGCATACTGAAATAACATGTTTTCCTTTTGGCTCAGTTGTAAATTGTGAATAGAACGTCACGACACCATAAATTTTTGACATTGGAACTTGAAGTGTTTCAGACATTTTCTGCATTGCTTCAAATGGGATATATCCTAATTCATCTTGAATTTCATGAAGCATTAATTTAATAGGACCTTTTTCGTCTTTATGTTTTTCAACAATTGCATCAATTCTATCTAAATACTCTTGTTTCAACATTTTTCCTCATTCTCCTTTCATTCGTATATATTATAAAAGATATAACCATATACACGTCTCATTATAGCATAATAAACCAACACTTCAAATAAAAATGTAGGTTATTTCAATATTTTGTGAAATTATTATCTTAATATTTTATAAAAAAGAATGTCCCTAGACACTCTTCACAAAATAATTATCCTTTAACTTATATCCTAGTTTTTCATATAATTCATTGGTAGAACTATTTAAACAAATCATATTCACATCACTATAATCTTCTAGATATTGTAGCATCTTTGTTGCTATGCCTTGACGACGATATTGATCATCAACCCAAACATTACTGATTTGTCCTACTAAGCCTCTAGGAATAGAACAGCTAGGTAGTATATGGTAATAGTAGATAGTGGCTGTTGATATAAGCATATCTTTATCGTAACCTAATAATGTTAATATTTCATGATTTTCAAGTTTGTTTTTATAAAAGTTTCTAATATTGATGATAACTTCATCTGTTAAAGGTAGTGATGAAAACATCATCATATCTCTTTTTCGAATACTCACTAATAGTTCTAAATCATTGATAGTAGCTTTACGATATTGGATCATTAATAGTCACCACGTGTATGAAAATCTTTTTTATTACCTGATATTCGATGCCTTTGAGCAAGCTTATTTTCGATATCTTCTACGGTTACACCTTGATTGTACATTAATACAAATACATGATAGAAAAGATCACTTATTTCACCAATAAGCTCATCTTTATTATCATTTTTAGCAGCAATAATCGTTTCACTTGCTTCTTCACCCACTTTTTTACAAATCTTATCAACGCCTTCATTTAAAAGATAATTGGTATAAGATTTCTCTATAGGATGAATGTCTCTATCTTTAATCACATCATAGAGCTCATGAAAGATTGTATCATTAAACTTATAAGGCAATATTTCATTAAAAAAGCATGAATAAGAACCTGTATGACAGGCTGCACCTATTTGTTCAACATATATTAATAATGTATCTACGTCACAATCCAAATACATGCCTTTAATATATTGAAAATGTCCTGATGTTTCACCCTTATGCCATAATTCTTGACGTGATCTTGACCAATAATAGGTTTCTTTAGTTTCTAGCATTTTATCATATGCTTCTTCGTTGACATAAGCTAGCATTAATACTTGTTTTGTTTGATAGTCTTGGACAATGGCTGGTACTAAGCCATTGCCTTTCTCAAAATCTGGTCTCATTAATTATTTCTCCTTACTGGTATATGATGTTCTTTACATAATTCTTTGACTTCATCGATAGTTGCTTCACCATAGTGGAATAATGAAGCTGCTAGTGCTGCATCACAATTGGTTTTTTCAAAAGCTTCGACAATATCTTCCTTGCCACCACAGCCCCCACTGGCAATAACAGGAATGGAAACAACGTCAATAACCGCATTTAACATATCTATATCAAAGCCATCTCTGGTACCATCTTTATCCATAGATGTTAATAAGATTTCACCTGCGCCTAATTCTTCACATTGTTTCACCCATTCGATAAGATCTAAGCCTGTATTGATTCTGCCTCCTGCAATATAGACATCATACCCACTTTTATCTTCTCTTTGCTTAGCATCAATGGCAACCACAACACACTGTACTCCAAATTCATCCGATGCTTCTTTAATAAGCTGTGGATTTTTTATAGCAGCTGAATTGACTGATACTTTATCAGCACCACTTGATAAAATCATTCGAAAATCATCAATGGTTCTAATACCTCCACCAACTGTTAATGGAATCGATAATTCACTAGCGCCTCTTTGAATCAAATCTTTAATAATATCTCTGTTTTCATAAGTGGCCGTAATATCCAAAAATACAACTTCATCCGCACATTGTTCATCATAACGCTTAGCTATTTCAATCGGATCGCCAACATCTTTTAAGCCTACAAAGTTAACGCCTTTGACAACCTTGCCATCCTTAATATCTAAGCAGGGGATGATTCTTTTTGCAAGCATGCAATCACCTCTTTCAAATCTATTTTTCCCTCATAATAAGCTTTACCAACAATACATCCATAATAACCAAGTTCATTGACTTTATAAATATCTTTAGCATCTTTAACCCCACCAGATACTACAAATTGAATCTTACTATTTTGATGTATGGTTTCATATATATCAAAGTTTGGTCCTTGTAATGTCCCATCTTTAGAAATATCAGTACAAACAATTGTTGTAATACCGATACTTTCTAATTCTTTAATAAAATCCAAATAGTATGTCTGACTATCTACTAACCAGCCTGCTGTTTTAACATAACCATCTTTAATATCAACACCTACAACAATTCGTTTCGGTCCATATTTATATAAAGCTTCTTTTAAAAATTCAGGATTTTCAATAGCAGCAGTTCCAAGTATAACACGATCAATACCAACTTCAGATAAATAAAGATCGACTGTTTCCATATTACGAATACCACCACCTAATTCCATTGGTATAGAAATGGCTTTTCGAATTTTTTTAATCGTTTCAAGATTCGTTGTTGTACCTTCTTTAGCCCCATCTAAATCAACAACATGAAGATAATCAGCTCCCATTTTCTCAAAGTTTAAAGCAATCTCTTCAGGAGTTGATGAATAAACTTTCTTTTGATTATAATCACCTTTATAAAGACGAACAGCTTGTCCATCTTTTAAATCAATTGCTGGTATAAGTTTCATACAATCATCTCCTTAAAAGCTAATAATATTTGTTTTCCTACAGCGCCACTTTTTTCAGGATGAAATTGGCATCCCATGACATTATCTTTAGCTGCCAAAGCCGTAATATGTTTACCTCCATAATCTGCATAAGCTATGAGTTCATCATCAACAGGTAATGCAGCATAAGAATGCACAAAATAGACATAATCTTTTTCTTGAATGTTTTGAAGTAATGGATGTTCTTGATTGAAAACAAGTTCATTCCAACCCATATGAGGTATCTTATCATCCACTTCCATGAGTTTGACTTCACCATGTAAAAATCCTAAACCATCAGTTGGACGTATTTCATAACCTTTTTCAAAAAGAATTTGCATACCTAAACAAATACCAAGTATTGGAATACCAGCATCTTTTTTTTCATTAAGTATATCGATTAAATCAAACTTTTGTAAGTTTTCCATAGCCACGGGAAATGTTCCAACACCAGGTAGCACAATACCCTTAGCTTGTCTAATAATATCATGATCACGACTAACAATAGCTTCAACTCCAATGCGCTTAAAGGCATTTTGCACACTCATCAAATTTCCCACATTATAATCAATAATAACAACCATGATCACCCCTCCTTTTTATAAGACACCTTTTGATGAAACAACCTTATCCTTATTCTTTTCATCAATGGCACAGGCTTCTTTTAAAGCACGGCCAAAACTTTTAAACATCGCTTCAATAATATGATGCGTGTTTTCCCCATAATGTTCATTAATATGAAGCGTCATTAAAGCATGATCACTCACAGCCTTAAAGAATTCTTTGGTCATTTCCGTTTCATAGTTTCCAAGTATTGCTGTTGGAAGTGTTGCGTTGTAAATCAAATAAGGTCGACCACTTAAATCTAAATGTGTTGTTACTAAAGCTTCATCCATTGGAATGGTAAAAGCACCATAACGTGTAATACCCTTTTTATCTCCTAATGCTTCTTTAATACACTCTCCAAGCACAATACCTATATCTTCAACACTATGATGACTATCCACCTTTAAATCTCCATCACATGTTACTTCTAAATCAAAACCACTATGAAAAGCAAATAATTCTAACATATGATCCATAAAACCAACACCAGTATCTATTTGGCAATTGCCTGTTCCATCCAAATTAAGAGTCATTTTTATCTTAGTTTCTTTGGTATTTCTTTCAATCGTACTCAAACGCATGGTTATTCCTCCTCAAAGCGTACACCAATACTATTAGCATGTGCATCTAAACCTTCTAAATGTGCAAATTTCATAACATCATCTTTAAATGTTGATAAGACATTTTTAGGATAATAACTATAAGAAGAATATTTCACAAAATCATAAACACCCAATGCACTATAGAATTTAGCTGTTCCTCCTGTTGGTAAAACATGGTTTGTTCCTGACATATAATCGCCTAATGGTTCAGGAGAATATTCACCTAAGAAAATAGAACCTGCATTTTTGATAAGTGGTAAACAATTGATAGGATTATCCACTAATACTTCTAAGTGTTCTGGAGCTAGATAATTAGATACATCAAAGGCTTCCTTGATATCATCAACAATAATAGCACCACCATAATTATCCAATGATGATTGAATAATTTCTTTTCTAGGCAATGTTGCCATTTGCTTGTCTAGTTCTTCTTCTACTTTTGATACAAGTTCTTGCGAAGTTGTTACTAAAATAGCACTTGCAAGTTTATCATGTTCAGCCTGACTCATTAAATCTGCAGCCACATATTTTGGATTAGCATTTTCATCTGCCACAATTAATATTTCACTTGGACCAGCCACCATGTCAATATCCACTACGCCATAACAACATTTTTTAGCTGTAGCTACATAGATATTACCAGGACCAACTATTTTATCGACATGAGGAATCGTATTTGTCCCATAAGCTACTGCTGCAACACCTTGAGCACCTCCAACTTTATAGATTTTTTCAATACCGCATACATAAGCAGCTGCTAAAATCGTTGGATTGACTTTACCATCACCTTTAACTGGAGTAATAATCACTAAGTTTTTAACCCCAGCAAGTTTTGCAGGAATTGCATTCATCATGACCGTTGAAGGATATGTAGCTGTTCCACCTGGCACATATAAAGCCACATTTTCTAGTCCTCTTACAATTTGTCCCATCATCACACCATTTTCTTTATACATTGACCACGATTTATCGACTTGATTTTGATGAAAATCAATTAATTGATCTTTTGTTCTTTCAAGTATTCTTATAAAATCAGTTCCTACTTCAGAAACACCATCTAAAATTTCCTGTTTAGTCGTTATAAAATCCTTAGGATCATTAATCTTAAAGCCATCAAATTGACGACAATACTTCATTAAAGCTTTATCCCCGTTAACCTTAACATCTTCAATAATATCTAAAACTGTATCATTAACCTGTTTAGAAACATCTTCTTTTCTTGTCTTAAACTTCACTGCAATATCTTCATAACTTCCTTTAAAATCCAATCTTTTAAGCATCTTCCTCTTCTCCTTTCAATGCATCAATCAAAGCAAATATCTCATCTTTTTTAAACTTTAAACTAACCTTATTAACTATCATCTTTGTTGAAATATCACTAATCTTTTCAATCACTTCTAAACCATTAGCCTTAAGTGTTGATCCTGTTTCTACAATATCCACAATCGCATCAGATAAACCAACCACTGGTCCTAATTCTACTGAACCCTCTAATTTAATAATCTCAACATCTTCATGTTTATCATTAAAATATTTCTTAGCCACATTCGTATATTTAGAAGCAATACGTTTACGTCTATGAAACTCTTTATCTTTATATTCAGGATAAGCTGCTACTGCAAAATAACATTTTCCAATCTCTAAATCCAACATCTCATAATAATCATGAAAGTCACTATCTTCTAAAGTATCTTTACCAACAAATCCAACATCAACAATACCATGTTCTAGGAAGGTTAAAACATCATTGGCTTTCGCAAAAATCATAGATAAGCCATCACTGGTTTCAATCAGTAATTCTCTATCTTTATGAATAATTGGATCCATGTCAAATCCCTTAGCTGCTAACATTTGACATACTTGTTTTTCAATACGTCCTTTTGTAATAGCTATTTTAATCATTATCCTCTTCCTCCTTCTCTAATGCTCTTAGAATATGTGATAAATCATAACTAAATCCTATAGCAGGTACATTCCTATCAAAATGATGCATTAACTTATCATATCTTCCACCATTAATAATTGTTTCGGCACTATAAGGAGAATAACCCTTAATCATCACACCTGTATAGTATTTCATACTAGGAGTCATTGCTAAATCAAAGCTTAAATTCTTTTTTATATCTAAATGTTCATACAATTCTTTGAGTTCTATTAAAGCATCTTTTAATTGTTCATCTTCAATCTCTTCTATCATTTTATCTAACATTCGAATATCACCAAAACTTCTTGGTAAATCTAATATTAATTTTTTTAAAGAATCTGGTAAATCCTTATGTTCCATTAATTTTTTTAAATCAGACAAATCACGTCTTTTTAAAATATCCACAAAAGACCTATCACCAACAATATCACATAAACGATGATAAAATCTAGCTGAACTAATTTCGATTTTAATATTCTTCAATTTAAGATAATCTGCTGTTTGTTGAATAATATTCAAGCATTCCAAATCACCTTCAAAACCAGCTTGTCCTATAAGTTCAATCCCTGCCTGAAAGAATTCGCTGCTTCTTCCTTTATGACGTTTCTCCTTGCGATATACTTTACCAAAATAACAATATCTTTTCACATCCGTTTCTTTTTGTGCACAATACATACGGGCTAAAGGCACTGTAAAATCGGTACGTAAAGCCACACGCTTACCTTCATAATTTATATATTGAAACATCTTTTCTTCTTCAATACCAATATCCATATCACTATATAAATCAGCATATTCAAAAGAAGGCATCAATACTTCTAAATAGCCATGATCTACAAACACATGACGTAAATCACTTTCTATTTCTCTTAGCGATGAAACATTACTCATAATCGCATCAATACTTTCTTCTGGTATCAAATATTTAACCTCTTCCATAACTTTCCCCTTTCTAACAAAAAAGACGAGTCCTAATGACCCGTCCACTATTCTTAAGTCATCAGATACACCCAAATATATATACTTGAAAATGGGCTGTATCTATATAGATATAACCCTAAGTGTTCCAATGATGGTGATGAAATTGTCTATTTAAATTTGTGTTTTTCATAAGTCCCACCTCATTTTTTACGATTATAGCATAATTGTTTATCATTGAAAAGAGTTTTTATCAATTTAGTAATAATTAATTATTGTCCTAATCCAATGAAATGTTTTCTTTTATTTTAAATTCTTATCGCCTTACAATGTTATAATTTATTTTGTTCAACACTTTTCCTTTCTTAAAAATAAAAAGCAATCAGTATTGATTGCTTAAATGGGAGTATAAAAACACTCCTACTATTTATATATGTCAGAAAGTTCCAAATTTCTTTTTATTTTTGTAAAAAATTTAATTTTTTGTAAAAGCTTTATGGATCATTTCAAATCATCGTTCATATATGAATAAAAAACCATTTTTAAAAAGATTTGTAAGTAAATCAAGTAATTCATCAGTTGATATATCTTTATCATTTTCATACCAATGAATAAGTAATCCAGAGATAGAATTAAACATAAAAGCTATGAGATAGTCTAAATGTTCAATATCATTTTTGATAAGACCAGATGATGTCATTAATGGAATAAATTTCGATCTTAATTTATGATATAAACGGACATCATTATTTTTTATGAGTAAAAAATAAATATTATCTTCATATTCTAAAAAAAGATGTTTAAATAGTTGCGTCCAGGATTCAAGCGTTAATTCATTATCGTTTAGATAATTAGTCACATTTTCCATTAATCTATCTATAACCTCGTCTTCTACTTCACTAATTAAATCATTCATATCAAAGTAATAATTATAAAATGTACTACGATTAATATGAGCTATTGAGGTAACTTCTTTAACTGTAATATTATCTATATTATCATTATTTTTTAGCGTTTCCCAAAACGCATGTTTTATTTTATCTTTTGTTTGCATAATACCTCCAACACATTATTAAGAAATGTTGTTTAAAAAAATTTTATAAATGATAATATCATTATACAACATAGTGTTGTCAAAAACAATAAGGAGGTGTCAAACTTGAATGATATAAACATTTCTCATCTTACCAAGGATTATGGTCATAATCGTGGTGTTTTTGATGTTTGTATTCAAGTAAATAAAGGTGAATGTTTTGGTTTCTTAGGCCCTAATGGTGCTGGTAAAACTACAACAATTAGACATTTAATGGGGTTTTCTAAACCTCAGGAAGGAAATTGTGAAATACTAGGTTTAGAGTGTTTTAAAAATGCTGACAAGATAAAAAATACGGTTGGTTATTTACCTGGTGAAGTAGAATTACCAGAAAACATGAGAGGTGATGCTTTCTTAAAAATGATGTTTGAAATGCGTCATTTGAAAGATGATAGTTACCTAAAAATGTTGATTGAAAAATTTGATTTTAACCCTCGTCAATCAATTAAACGTATGAGTTTAGGTGTTAAAAGAAAATTAGCTGTTGTGAATGCATTTATGCATGATCCTGATATTTTGATATTGGATGAACCAACAAGTGGATTAGATCCAGTGATGCAACAAACATTTATTGATTATGTTTTAGAAGAAAAGAAACGAGGTAAAACAATTTTTCTTTCATCTCATATTTTTAGTGAAGTTGATGCAACTTGTGATCGTATAGCAATTATTAAAGATGGTCGTATAGCTTCTATATTTGTTGCAGAAGAGTTAAAAGATCAGCGTGATAGTATTTATCAAATTGTTTTTAAAGATAAAGCAAATATGGATGCTTTTAGAAGCAAGCATTATCGTGAAGCATTAGTGAATGAGAATCAATTACTAATAGAAGTGTATATTAATAATCAACAAATCAATCCATTAATTCAAGATTTAACACAACTAAATATTATTGATTTTAATGAAATACCATTCTCATTAGAAGATTATTTCATGCAATTCTATGAAAATAAGAATACTTTTGAGGAGGTGCAATAATGACTCCAACTATTCAAATCAATCATTTGACTAAAGATTATGGACATGATAGAGGTATTTTTGATATTGATCTTACAATTAATCAAGGTGAAGTTTGGGGTTATATTGGTATCAATGGTGCTGGTAAAACCACAACTATAAGAAATTTAATGGGATTTGTTAAACCAACAAATGGTGATTGTTATATTTTAGGTTATGATTGTTGGAAAGATGCAACACTAATAAAAAATCATGTGAGTTATATTCCAGGGGAGATTGCTTTTCCAGGAGTAGGTACTGGTAGTGAGTTTTTAAAACTACAAGCTGATTATTTAAATATCAAAGATTATACTTATATGAATAAGCTTATCTCAATGCTGCAATTAGATCCAACCGCTGATTTAAAAAGAATGTCTAAAGGTATGAAACAAAAAACAGCCATTGTTGCTGCTTTAATGGGTCATAAAGATATATTAATATTAGATGAACCTACTACTGGACTAGATCCACTTATGCGTAATACTTTTATTGATTTGATGCTAGAAGAAAAGAAACAAAGAAAAACAATCTTTATGTCTTCACATATATTTAGTGAAATAGAAACTGTTTGTGATAAGGCAGCAATTATTAAAGATGGTCATGTTATTGATATTGTTGATATCAATCAATTAAAAAATGGAAATTTAAAAACATTTACCATAAAATTTAATAAACAAGACGATTTTAATCATTTTATAAAACTCTACGATAATGTAAGAATATCTGCTAAAAACAATATGCAATGTAGTATAGATATTTCTAAAGATCAATTATCTGAATTATTTAATAATCTTAGTTTATACAATATTCAATCATTAGAAGAGCAACATTTAACTTTAGAAGATTATTTCACCAATGTTTATAAGGAGGTTCAAATCAATGGATGAAAACAAAACAACCAAATTCTTTTCTAAGCCATTAATATTACAGGATATAAAATCTAATCTTGTGTTAATGATTATTATTACTTTAGTGATGTGTTTAATGAGTGTGGTTATCAATTATGCTAGTAGTATGATGGGTAGTGGCGATGGTGGCGAAGATGTTACTGATGCCCAAACAGATTTTTATTCTTATTTATATATTATGGCATCATATAATGAAGCTATGGGCACCGAATTATCATATGATGATTTTGTAAACAATGATGATATGACATTATATGAAACAGTATTTGATTTTACAAATGCTCAAAGTGATATGGATTTAAGTATTGATGACTTAAATGCAATAATCACTGAACTTGAAACATCTGATGTTTCTATTGACACATATGTTCATGAATTTGAATATGTTTATGCTTTAGGTTCTGTGCAAGGATGTTTTAGTGGTGAGGATTTAGATGTTGAGGACATGATGGATACCATGTTTGAAACAATGGGCGTTTCATCCGATTTGATTAGTAATATGAGTAATATGGATATGACATCATTATTGTCTACAATGTATTTTACAATTATGGGTATCCTTCCTATGTTAATATTCTTAGTTGTTGTAGCGAATTCTTTAGTGGTTAATCAAGTCGATAGTGGCTCTATAGCTTTTGTTTTATCAACCCCTACAAATCGTAATGCAGTAGCGATTACGCATGCAGTTTATCTCATTGTTGCACCATTTTTGATGATTGCATGTACATGTACTGCTAGAGTTATTTCTTCATTTATTATTTATGAAGAAGTTGAAGTCACAAGAATTATTGTCAGTTATCTAGGAATGTATTTGTTAAGTGAAGCGATTGCTGGAATATGCTATGTAGGAAGTTGTTTTGCATCACTTTCCAGAGATTCAATGGCTTTTGGTGGAGGACTGACAGTTTGGTTTTTCTTAGCTTCACTTATTGGTTTATTTGGATCAGATAACCTAGTTAGTACTGGTATGGGTGTAGAAGAATTATCAATATTTAATAATTTAACGATTTTTGGTTTATTTGATATTGATGCCATTTCCACTATTGGTACAAGTAGTGTTGATGATACATTTATTTGGAAATTAGGCGTTTTATTAGCGATTGCAGTCGTTTGTTATATTGCGGGTATTGTAAGATTTAAAAGAAAAGATTTACCATTATAAAAGGGATTGATGAATTTCAATCCCTTTTTAGGTAAATAAAAAAAGCCACATGTGGGAATCGAACCCACCTTTTCGCCTTGGCAAGGCGACGTAATAACCAATATACGAATGCGGCAAGTTTTGTGACAAGAATTAGTATACACTAATATTAAAACAATTTCAACAAAAAAAATGAATCTCTTATGAAAAATTCATAAGAGATTTTTGATATTCTTCAATAAAACCTTCTTGATAAGCGAACATATTGGTTTTAAAAATAGTTTGAGAAATATTTCTTAATATTGGATTTTGGATATGAGAAAGTATTTTTTGACGTTTAGATGATAGACATTTAATAATCAGTGGCTGCTATAAATAATGGCTGCATGTCTTCTTCTGTGATATTTTCGTTCCAGTTACTTGCATTGCCATAATAAACGTTCGTAAATAATTGATAAGTTTGTCTTTAAATAACAAGAAAGCTTCAGTTTTCATCAGTTCTTCAGCTTTGGCACTATTTAATGTTTTAATATAATCCTGATAGTTTTATTAAGTCTTGTAAAATCATTCATAAGTTCATTCAACCAATCATGAATATCACTATTATCTTTATTTTTAATGTCATTTATTTTCTTTAAATGTTCATAAATTCTTTCTAATAAAGTTGGTTCTAATGATGAACTTTCAACATTTAACTTTTCTTAAGGTCATACGTTCTATTAAAACAAGCGAAGAGTACCACGTCCAATTGTCACCCTGCTTTTCTAAGACAATTGGGCGTAAGTGAATTCGCCAAAATGATATTTTTAATACGCCTTGTTATTATACCATAAACTTTATTACTTGCAGAAATTCAAAATATGACATATAGGATAACCAATAAATACAGCAAAAATAAACACAAAACAAAAAGAAAAGTACGACCCCCTGAATTATATCGTACTCTGCTTTTTCATGACTGATATCTGCTGACATATCTTATTAAGCTGCTGACCTTAATAATTGTCATGAATAAATGAACTTTTAGTTTTTGCTGAAACGTATATCGAAGATATTATATGATATACTTAATTGTCCTTTGGACAATTATCATTATATTCAATTTTTTCATGAAATCTAGAAAAAATTGATATTTTATTTGTTTTTATCACATTTTTTGTTGATTTTTTTAAATGAAAACTCTTTCAAAACGAAAAACTAGGAAAAGTTTTTAAAAGTATGGTATTTTTAAAAGAAAATTTCTCTAATGCCATACTCATCCTCACTAGAAATATAACCATAAAATTCTAAATCATCTAATATATATCGAGCCTCATCTTCACTTATATGCATATAAGATATTAATAAATCAATACTGGCAAAGCCATTATCCTTAAGTAATTGTTTAATCTCTGGATCAATATCAATATTTTTAGTTTCCTTTTCTTCATCTTCTTTATAGTGATGAAACAAACTATGACGATTTGCACGTTTACGCATCTTTTCTAAATACTTACCATCCCATAAGATAACATCATTTGTTTCTGCCAAATCAATAGCAGCAGATGTAAATCTGTCATTGGTTACTACTACTGGATAATCACAATTGTAATAAATATAACCTGCATAAGCTTGTTGGATAGCTGCAATACCAACTGGCTTATGATACATCTTACATTGAATGGCATAACTATATCCTTCATAATCCGCTAAAATATCAATACCATAATCACCTGTATGCTTTGTAAGTTCGATATTCTTATAACCATTATATTTTAATATTTCAGCTACATATTGTTCAAACTCTTCACCAGTCATATGATCATCTAATTCGCTTATCCAGCCAAAAATAAAACCAAATAATTTCTTTAATATAAAACCTATAATCTTAAAAGGAATACATATAATTTTAAAAATGATTTTCATAATATCACCGAAACTATTATAACTGATGCTTTTTGTCAAAACAATAATTATCTGATATAATAACTTTGAGGTGAAGATGATGGAAAGAATTACAAGTTTTAGTGTTGATCATACAAAATTAAAGAAAGGCATTTATATTTCTAGAATTGATGGTGATATTACAACATATGATATTAGAATGACCCAGCCAAATGTTGATACACCACTAGATCCTATGGCTGCACATACAATTGAACATATTGGCGCAACCCTACTTCGTAATGGTGATTATAAAGATCATATTATTTATTTTGGACCTATGGGATGCATGACTGGATTTTATCTACTCACAAGAGATTTAGATTTTGATACAGTTAAAAAGATTGTCAAAGATATGTATGAACAAATTGCGAAATGGAATGATGAAATTCCAGGAGCAAAGATAGAGGAATGTGGTAACTATACATATATGAATTTAGATAAGGCTAAACAGGCTGCTCGGTTTTATTTAGAGGCTTCTTGGGAATATGAATATCATTTGTTATAAAAGGTCAGATGCAAATCTGACCTTTTAAATATCTAGTTTAAATTCATCAAACCAATCAGCATTATATGCTTCAATAGCCCCTTGATCTGATAATTGCGCCAAAGAGCTATCAAAAGGAATCTTAGCAAGTACTGGCAAATTGTATTTTTCAGCAACTTCATCCACATGGCTCTTACCAAAGACAAAAATCTTCTTACCACAATCTGGACAAATCACATAACTCATATTTTCTACCAAACCTAAAATAGGAATATCCATTTGATTAGCCATATTAATAGCTTTAGAAACAATCAAACCCACTAATTCCTGAGGACTAGCCACAATGACAATACCATCTAATGGTAATGATTGGAAAATTGTTAATGGAACATCACCTGTTCCTGGAGGCATATCCACAAATAAATAGTCCAATTCTCCCCAATGGACATCACGATAAAATTGTTTAATAATATCAGCTAAAATAGGACCTCTCCAAATAACAGGATCTTCAGGATTTTCAAGTAATAAATGCATAGACATTACTTCAATACCATTTTCTGATTCAGGTGGAAATATTTCTTCATTGCTTGAATAAACTTGTTCATGACCAAGCCCAAAAGTTGTAGCAATAGAAGCACCAGTGATATCTCCATCTAAAATGCCAACTTTATATCCTTCTCTTTGTTTTTGTACAGCAAGTAAAGATGTTAAAGATGATTTACCTACACCACCTTTACCACTTACAACACCAATTACTTTGTTTATTTTTGAATTTTTATTTAATTCCGCTTCAAATTGTTTTAACATACACTCGTTTCTCCTTCCAAGGTATTGTACACTATTTTTTTATTTTTTAAAACACATATTTAACGTTTGTAATGTTTCAAAACATATTTTTGATAAATATATATAAAATACACAAAAAATACACATCAATAACATATAATACAGTAAAGAAATAAAAATAAGAGATGATTCCTTTTCAATAATATACCCCTCTCATCAAAGTCTATCATCTCTTATTTTTTATATTATCAAATCAATAATAATTGAAACAATTACTCCAATTATAAATATTTTTATAAACATATCATCACAATTCATGATATGTTTGTTTCAACAAAATTATGTTAATATACACCAAGCAAAAATGAGACATAAGTCTCATTTTATTTTGAGATAATTTCCACTCCTGTTTCAGTCACCAATAACGTATGTTCCCATTGTGCTGACAACTTACCATCGTCCGTATAAGCTGTCCATTCATTTTCACCAATATGAATATTACGTTTACCTTGATTAATCATAGGTTCAATCGTAATCACCATACCAGGAACCAGAACCTCTGTTTTATAACCTGGATCATAATGTAATACATATGGATCTTCATGCATACTTAAGCCAACACCATGACCACAGAATTCCCTGACAACACTATAACCATTACTCTCTGCATGTTTTTGAATAGCCCTGCCTATATCATTTAATGTGCTTTCGTATGGTTTAATCGCTTCAATACCTTTATACAAGCATTCTCTCGTTACTTCAACAAGCCTCTTTGCCTCATCACTCACTTCACCAATCATAAACATACGTGAAGCATCAGCATAATATCCTTTATAGCAACTTGTTGCATCTACATTGATAATATCTCCATCTTTTAACACTACATCAACACTAGGAATACCATGACAAACTTCATCATTAACAGAAGTACAGATACTTTTAGGATATCCTTGATAATTTAAATCAGCACTTGTAGCATCATGTTCTTTTAAAAACTGACATGTAAGTATATCTATATCTTCAGTTGTCATTCCTGCATGAATATTTTGTTCAATATAATCTAATAATCCATTATTAACAACAGCAGCATCTCTTATTCCTTGAATTTGTTGTTCATTTTTTATCATTTTATGTTTTGGTAAAACATAACCTTGTTGTTGTAATTGTTTTAAATGTTCATCAAATCTTTGATGGCATTTTTTATATTTTTTTCCACTACCACACCAGCAAGCATCATTTCTTCCAATTTTCTTCATTCTTTCACCTTCCAAATTAGCTTACGCTAATTTATAGTTTATACCCAAACATTTTATTTGTAAAGAAAAAAACGTGCTTAAGCACGTTTCATCTGATTGATTTGTTGTTTGATTTTTTTACTATCTAATACAACATCATTTCTATATACTGATTCATCTACTGATTGAATATCTTTAAAATATTTACTATAAGATTCTTGTGCATTTTTTGTAATTTCTTTTACTGTCATTTTAATATCCTCCTTATTTTACCATTGCAGCGATTTCGCTTTCTAATTTATGAACATCTAAGACTACATCATGTCTATCAATACTTTCTACTGTAGGTTCTACATCTTTAAAGTACTTTTTATAAGATTCTTTTGCTTTTTGAATAATTTCTTGTTTTGTCATATGATTACCTCCTTCATTTGACGACTGCATTATATAAAAATATCATAAAAAAGAGAATACAAAAAAAGCATTTGAAAATGCTTTTTACAAAAATCATAGACATAGATATCGGAAATTGCTAAATATTTTTACAAAATTCTATATAAATGCTAAGCTTCTAAGAACGAACAACCAAAAAGTAATAGAAAAACCACTTAATAATGTTGTTAACATCACGACACTTGATGTTAAAACACCCTCATGTCCCATATTTTTAGCCATAACATAACAAGATACAGTAGATGCTGAACCTAGCATAATAAGAATAGCTACTAATTGTTCACTTCTGAATTCTAATAGAATTGCGATAGGTAAAAACACAGTAGCAAAACCAATTAGTTTCATAAAGGTTGCAATTATAGATGGTTTGACTTTATTAATAGCCTGTTTAAAATTAAAGCTTGCTCCCATAGCCATTAATCCCATAGGTGTTGCTAAATTACCTACATAGGTAATTGTTTTACTTAATATAGTAGGCATAGGTATTTTTAATAATGACCATAAAATACCCACAATAATGGCAATAATGATAGGATTGGTTATAATACCCTTTAAGGTTTGTTTAATGACTTTAGCATCAATTTTTCTTCTACTTGGTTGAAAGAATGATAATACAACAACAGCCATAATATTATATAAAGGTACACTGCCAATAATCATCAATGGTCCCATCACTGATTGTCCATAAATATTTTGAATTAAAGCAACTCCTAATAATGCAGCAGAGCTACGATAAGATACTTGTACAAATTCACCTTGAATACTTCGATCATGTAGTAAAAAAGAAATAATAATAGCAATAGTAATACTTAATAATGTTGCAATAAAACAAAATGCTACAAATTTAACATCCCATGCTTCCACAAAATCAACAGTCGCTAAATCTTCAAAAACCAAAACTGGTAAAGGTACTAAAAACACAAACTTATTCATTTGACTAGCAAAAGAATCACTAATCCAACCAATTTTTTTAAATATCATACCAAGTACCATCAATAAAAAAACAGGTACTGTTGCATTTAAACTAAAAACTAAACTCTCCATAAATTCATCTCCACCTATAATATACATCAAAATAGGGTTATGAAACAAGAAAAAAGAATCCATAATGGATTCTAATGATATTTTTGACTCAAACAATTTCTAACAAATTCAGGATCAAAATGCTTAGCACGACTACCTGTGTAACCTTTATCTAAAGAAGCAATTTGTTTCATTTCATCCTCATTTAAATTAAAATCAAAAACATCTATATTTTCTTTAATTCTTTCTACATGTGTTGATTTAGGAATAACAACAACACCTCTTTGAATATTCCATCTTAACAATACTTGTACCACTGTTTTATTATATTTAGCAGCTATACCTTTAAGCATTTCATCATCAAATGGATTGTATCTTCCTCCACCAAGTGGTGCCCATGCTTCAGGAATGACATCATAATATTTCATGGTTTCTAATGCCCCTTCTTGTGTGTAATATGGATGAAGTTCAACTTGATTAACCATTGGTTTGATTCTAACAGTTTCACAAAAGTTTGTTAAAATATTTGGATAAAAATTAGAAACACCTATAGCTTTAAGTAATCCTTGATCATAAGCTTCTTCCATAGATCGCCATGCTGCAAAGTAATCACCAAAAGATTGATGCAACAAATACAAGTCTAAATATTCTAAACCACTTGTTTTTAACGATAATTCTATACCTGCTTTAGCAGTTTCTTCATTTACCATATCTTGTACCCAAAGCTTTGATGTAATAAATAAATCCTCTCTTGTACATATACCCTCGCTAATAGCACGTCTAACAGCATTGCCTACAGCATCTTCATTAGTATAAGCAGATGCTGTATCAATCAAACGATAACCTGCTTTAATGGCTTGATAAACAGATTCTTCACATTCTTTTTTATCTGGTACTCTAAATACACCAAACCCAACGATAGGCATTTGTAAACCATTACTTAATGTTACATATTCCACTTTCTAATCCTCCTTAGCTACTTCATTAATAATATTAATAGCATTCAATGTTCTAGGGAAACCAATATAAGGTTGACATTGTGTAATTGTTTCAATCAATACTTCTCTAGTATTTCCAACTGCTAAATTACCAGCCACATGACTTCTCAACTGATTTTCACATCCACCTAATGTAGAAAGCATTACAAATGTTAATAATTCCCTTGTTTGTAATTTTAATCCATCTCTAGTATAAAAATCACCAAAACAATAAGCTGATAAATAATCTTGAATATGTTTTAATTCTTTAGGAGCATTTTTATGATTATCTTTAATACCTTCACCAAAAATAGATATTTGAGTTTCTAAACCTTTATCAAATCTAGTATCTTCATTAACTGTAGCTTGTGATGGAACTTCTTCATTGATTAATTCTAAAGCATCTTGTACTTTTCCTAAGCCAATATAAGGTGTACATTGATAAATAGCTTCCTTAATTTCAATCATTGTTAATCCTGCTTTTAAACCAGCTCCAACATGTTCTTCTAAAGCAGTTAAAGTATGATTGGTTGTATTAACAACTATTAAAATCAATTCCCTTAATTTCAAATCCAAAGATCCATGATGATAAACATCACCATAAATATAAGGTATCATAATATTTCTTAAATCTTTGTCATTATCCAAAATCGTTTCATCATGTAATTCATTAAATAATTCCTGTGCTTTTTCTCTCATTTTATGCATCCTCCTTAATTTGTATCATTAATTCATTAATACTATCTACATTTTTTTGTATATCATGAATATTATTTAAAATAGTATTTCTTTGTTTCTGTAACATTTGTAAACACGATTCATTGTTGTGATCATGATAATTATCCATATATACCTTTATCATTGATATAGAAAATCCTATACTTTCTAAAGTTGTGATAAGACAAATATCATTTTCATTAATATCATGTTTATTTAAAATACCAGATTGAATATATCTTTGTAGTTTTGTAGGTTCAATACAACAGACTTTTAAAAGTTCTTTATCATTCATCATGTCCTCCTATAAAAAATGTAGATGTTATCTTTACATCTACATTTTAAATCTATTTTATTATAATGTCTAATGCTTATTATTCATTATTTATCATTCATTTAAAGCATTGTTAATTTCTTTTACAAATTGTTGCATTAATGCGGACATACTTTGATGCTTTTTCCAAACAATCACCGTTCCAGTAGAAAGCTCAGGATAAAGTGGAACAATGCAAATTGTATTCATGGCATGTTGATTGAAGGCACCTTGAACACTGATACCACAACATATATCTGCTTCTATTAAAGAAATCATATTCGTTATAAAATTACCAGATGCTATGATTTGAAGTTTGTTATAATCATCATGGTACCAACTTGTAAACTCACTCTGAACTGCCGTACGATTAGGCAAAGCCAAAGGTGTTCCAATAAGATCTTGAGATGTTATATATTTCTTACGAGATAATGGATTATTCTTGGATACAACTAATCCCCAGGTTTCCTTATATGGCAAACGAATAAAATCATATTTTTCTATTTCTACAGGTTCTACCAAAATACCAAAGTCTAACAGTCCTTGATCAAGTCTCTCTTTAACCAAATCAGCATTACCTGTATAAATATCATATGTAACTAAGGGATGAGCCTTAGAAAATGATGAAATCACTTTCGGCAGCATAATATCAACAGCACTAAATTGACCAGCTCCAATATTGATTTGCCCACTTAACTCTTCTTGATCACTCCAAAGTTCTTTTTCTGTTTTATCGACTAAGCTGATAATTTCTTCAGCTCTCCTTCTGAGAAGCATACCTGCTTCTGTTAATTCTACTTTACGTTTTCCACGTATGAGTAATTGCTGCCCTACCTCATCTTCTAGTTGCATCAGTTGTCGTGAAAGTGTTGGTTGTCCAATATGCAATTGCTCAGCTGCACGAGTAATATTTTCTTCTCTAGCAACCATTAAAAAATATTGTAATGTTCTTATTTCCATAAGTCTCACCTCAAGATATATTTTAACTGATTTCTATATTTTTTTCTACCTTAACATGTTATATATATTCAAGATTAAACAAGCACGTTAAAACTGTATAATCTTCGATATTTTTTATTTTCGGATGTTTAACAGAATCATATAGGCTGAATCCCCCAAGGTTGAATGTTTTCAA
>JAJQFG010000056.1 GCA_021201315.1 Erysipelotrichaceae bacterium | reverse complement strand
CACCTTTTTGATTTGCAACTGCAATTACTTTACTCATTTCATTTACCTCTTTCTTTTATGGGTACAAAAAATGTGAAACATTTCAAAAAACGTTTCACTTATCATTAGTCATATCGTATCTTATCTTTCAGGATTATTCTTGTTTTTATTTTCATAATTTCTAATTCCTATTTCTCCACGTTTGATATAGCTTAATATTTCATCAAGGTCTTTCTGATTTTCACATGCAACGCAGTAATCAAGCATCATATCATTTCTTATTTCAACAAGTCTGGATGATATAATAAATCTATGCTTATTGCTGTTTACGCTGTATATCATGGTATCCTGCTTATTCATAAGAGAAGTGTTTCCTTCATAGAACAGGACTATCGGTGGATAATCAGTATCCTTTAGAAACTCTGGATAGTCTTTGCTGATGATTGTCGTATACTTATAACGCAGTTTATTTTTATATTTTGATATTGCATCATAATCTATATCCTCATGATTTTTGATAGCATCAAGAATACTGTTAAAATCACCATTGTATTTTAATGCCAGAGTAAGAAGCATCTTTTCAGTCATTTTGGCACCTCCTTTCATATTAAAAGGAGAATCACTTTTCAGCAATCCTCCTGGTAAAAACTTTATGCCTTAATAATAAGGCTATGTATGATCAAGCAATTGATTTATATAGTAATTCCTAATAATAAATAATATGTAATATTTCCTGAATAATGGCTTATCAGGAGTTGACAGTGACATAATTTAAGCTATCATTCGTGCTAACACTTTTGCTAACACATTAGAAAAAACAGGTGACATCAAGGCTCATCACGTTATAATTTCAAGTGAAAAATTTGATGATTACATGGGATAAATTTCAATTCAACTAAAATCTTCAACAAATGATTCAAAATGATAAAACGTTCTCCTAAGCAAAATGGCGCAGGTTCGATTCCTGTCGTGGGCGCTTTTTTATGCACAAAATTCCCTTTATTTATCAATATTTTTTGACTTTTGATGATTTTTGTTTTTGGATAATTTTCTTGCTAACAATCTGCTAACAAAATTGGCGAATTCTTTATCCGTTTGGGTGAATCTCATGAATAAAATACAATTAAGGTCATTACTAAAAAATGCGTAAATACGCAAAAACAAGGAATACAAATAAGCCTATCAAATTTGATAGGCTCTTTATATTATATGTTCATAGTTGTTTTTATGATCGAAGGGAGAGAGAGTTTGCTATGAACAGCTTTATATCTTTTCTTAGTGGAGAAAAGTTTGTGTTTATTAAATCACCTCCTATGGTTGTATCTTAACACTTATATGATTTAAAATTCTTAACAATTCATTAATTTTCTCTTATGATTCCATTTTCTTAACAAATATTCAACATAATAAATTGTCATCTTTTCATACCACTCTCCTGTATCTAAATCTACAAAACTATATAATCCATCTTCTCTTTGAATCAATCCCAAATCAAAATAATATAAAGCTAAAACAATATCAGGACGCATAAAAAAACCTCCTACTTCATTTTATGAAATAAAAGGTTTTTAATACCTATAATGGTTTATCCACACGTATATTATTTTCCTTAACAATTCTACCTGGTACACCAACCACTGTACAATTTGGTGGCACATCATCCAAAACTACAGATGATGCACCGATGATACTATTATCGCCAAGGGTAACAGCACCAATCACTTTTGCTCCAGCAAAAACAGTGACATTATTTTGTAAGGTTGGGTGCCTTTTTACTTTATATTCGCCAGTTCCGACACCACCTAAAGTAACTCCTTGATAGAGTGTACAGTTATCTCCAATAATTGTTGTTTCACCAATGACAACCCCCATTCCGTGATCAATAAAAAACCTTTTACCAATCTGCGCCCCTGGATGGATCTCAATGCCTGTTAAAAATCTAGCTACTTGACTAAGAAAGCGAGCTATTAACTTAAAATGATGAATCCATAAGAAATGATTTATACGATAAAAGAACATTGCATGCACACCAGGATAATTTATAATAACATTCAATGGATTGCGAGCTGCTGGATCTACTTCAATGACTCTAGAAATTAACCCTTTACCCATATATTCACCCCTTTTCATAATATATATATTTAAACACAAATCATAAAAACTCTCAATTAAGGTTATAATTTTTTTCTTTTGAAACATAATATAACAAAAAATTATGGTTCTAGTTTGTTTTATAGGTCATATTATAATATAAGGGATGGTGATAAAATGATTGATTTTAAAAAAATGAATTATCAGTTACAAAAAATGAATGAAACTTATTTTAAGAGATGTTGTGAAGAGCGCCATATAATGATTAATCAGAATGCATCAAGAATTATTTTAAAAATTATTCAGAATAATCCTTATTCACTTATGAACGAAGAATATCATCCAATATTATTATTAGAAATAAGTAAAAAAACAAATAATGATACTCTTGATAAATTTAGACCAATGGTTGTAGAAAAATATTTATTAGAGCTACTAATGTAGCTTTTTTGTATTTGACATGTTAGAATAGGACAAAATAAAGTAGGTGATAAAAGATGAAAACTATTGCAATTGTTGCTACAGGAGGAACAATAGCTGGTGTTGGTCAAGCAGGTAAGACTGTAGCTTATCATGCAGGAGAGATTAATATTAATCAAATTATTGAATCAATTCCGATGATTAAATCTTTAGCCAATATTGAGGAATATCAAGTATTAAATGTCGATAGCAATGAAATGAATCCATCAAGATGGATAGCCTTATCTAGAACTATCAATGAATTATTAGCTAAAGATGATATAGATGGTGTTGTTGTAACACATGGAACGGATACTTTAGATGAGACAGCATATTATTTAACACTAACCATTAATAGTTTAAAGCCGGTAGTTATTACTGGGGCGATGCGTCCAGCTTCAGCAACTAGTGCCGATGGTCCTTTTAATCTTTATGAAGCAGTTGCTTTAGCTATCAATGATGAAGCATATGGACAAGGTGTTATGGGTGTTTTTTCTAGTACGATTTATTCTGGTAGAGATATTCAAAAAGTTAATAATTTTAAAGTTGATGCATTTGATCAAAAGGCATTAGGTTGTTTAGGATATATGCAAGATCAAGATGTTTATTTTTATTCGAAAACATTTAAAAAACATACATACTTATCAAGATTTTCTAAAAATGATATTGATACTTTACCACAAGTAGGCATTGTTTATTTTTATGCAGGAGCTTCATCAAAAATACTTTATGATATGGCTTCTAATCATGAAGGTATTATTATTACTGGTTCTGGCAGTGGTAATTATAGTCAGGAGTGGTTAAAAGCTATTGAAAATCTTACAAATCAAGGAAAAGTTTTTGTAAGATGTTCAAGAGTAACTCAAGGGATTATCTTTAATGATGAGATTTTTGATCCGCATCATTTATGTATTCCTGGCAATACTTTGGCACCACAAAAGGCTAGAGTTTTATTGATGCTTAGTTTAAGTCAAACGCATGATATTGAAGAAATTAGACATATATTTAATGAATATTAAATATAATGTTTTGGTGATGTAATGATTTTAAGTGCTGATGAAGTTAAAACATGTTTGATTTGGACAATAAATCCTTATCTTAATCAATATGATATGCATATCAATGATATGACTTTAAAACTCAATCAAAAACTGATGATTGAAACTCATATAGAATATAAATCTAATATCATGCATATCCAAGGAAAATGTGAATTGTTGTATAAAAATAATGATATTATATTTAGAAATATTGAAGGTCAAATAGACTATTTATTTATATCAATGAATTTAATTCAAGTATTACAACAATACATCCATTCTACTAACATAAAAATCATTGATAATGATTTTTATTATCATAAAGCTTTACCTATTAAAAATTTTATATTAAAAGATGAACATTTATATTTAAATCTAGTTGAAATGTAGAAGTTTCATCTTTTTTTCGTTATAATGAGTGTAAGGAAGGTGTAAAGATGAAACGTTATATTTTATCGATTGATCAAGGTACAACAAGCACACGTGCTATTTTATTTGATCAAAAAGGAAATCTATGCTTTGTATCTCAAAGAGAATTCCCTCAATATTTTCCTAGTCCAGGCTGGGTAGAACATGATGCAAAGCAAATACTACAATCAGTAATAGAAGTAGTACAACATTTATTTATTGAAAATAATATTAAACCAGAGCAAATTGCAGGTATAGGTATTACCAATCAAAGAGAAACAACGGTTGTTTGGAACAAACATACTGGTGAACCCGTTTATCATGCTATTGTATGGCAATCACGTCAATCACAACCTATTTGTGATGCTTTAATTGAACAAGGATATGCTTCTTATATTCAATCTAAAACAGGTCTCTTGATTAATCCTTATTTTTCTGCTAGTAAGATTCGTTGGATATTGGATCATGTGGATGATGATCCTAATGATTTGTTATGTGGGACAATTGATAGTTGGTTAGTGTGGAAGTTAACTGGTGGAAAGGTTCATATTACAGATTATACGAATGCATCACGTACATTATTGTATAATATTTATGATTTAAAATGGGATGATGATTTATTAGAACTATTCCAGATTCCAAAATCTATGTTACCAGAAGTTAAAGATTCTTCATGTATCTATGGATATACGGATGAAACGTTAATAGATGGTGTTCATTTTAAAGCACCAATATGTGGTATTGCTGGAGATCAACAAGCATCATTGTTTGGTCAAGCATGTTTTCATCCAGGAGATGTTAAAAACACTTATGGGACAGGATGTTTTGTGTTGATGAATACAGGGAAACCAGTACCATCTGAAAATGGTTTATTAACGACGATTGCTTGGGGATTAAATGGTAAGGTGACTTATGCATTAGAGGGCTCAGTGTTTGTAGGTGGTAGTGTGATGCAATGGTTACGTGATGGCTTGCATTTATTTGATAATGTTTCAGTGAGTGAGGAAATGGCTTTGGCTTTGGATAATAATGAAGGGGTTTATTTGGTTCCGGCTTTTGTAGGATTAGGAACACCTTATTGGGATAACGATGTACGTGGGACGATGTTTGGCTTGACAAGAGGTACTACGCCTAATCATATTGTTAGAGCTGCACTTGAAGCTATTGCTTATCAAAGCAAAGACGTGATTGATACAATGCAAAAAGAAGCTAACATAACATTGGAGCATTTAGCTGTTGATGGTGGTGCTACGAATAATGACTTTTTAATGCAATTTCAAAGTGATATTCTTGATATTGAAATTGTTAGACCACATGTTTTTGAAACAACTGCTTTAGGTGTTGCTTATCTTGCGGGGCTTGCTGTTGGTTTCTATGAAAGTGTTGATGAAATATCACAAATGCATATGATTGATAAAAGATATCAACCTAGTATTGATCAACAAACAAGAGATAAATATTATCAAGGATGGCAAAAAGCTATTGAAGCAACACGTGTATTTAAGTAGAGATTTCTTTGGAAATCTCTTTTTTTCTTTAGTTTAAATTAATTGCATTTTGAAATAAATTTGCTATAATATAAATATATAAAATTGAATCTCAATGTTAATTCTCTTCATCAATGCAGTTATTTAATAAGAAGTACATATGAGCAGATATTGATTAATTGAATGTTTGACGAAAAGAAACTTAAACGTTTTAAGAAGAACTATAGTGAAAATCCTGAAATTTTAATTTATCATTATAAATATGTAAATATATCAATGATTTGATATTTGAAAATGCATCTTATGATGAAATAAGAGATTATGTGGATTCAATCAGTTAATAGCAATTTCCTTAAAAATATTAAATTTGCACAAACTATGAATAGTACATGTGTGTTAAAGTTACTATAACAGTGTTTACATTTGACTTTCAACATATTTGTAGTGTTAATATACTATTTTAATTTATAATTTATGACAGATTGTTTGCTATTATGCTATTGAGATTAAATAACTTGAAAAAAATTTCAATTTTTTTAAAATAAAAAAAGAAATTTGGAAAATTTTTGCGTATATATAATAGTAGAGGGGATATATTTTGTATCCTAAAAGGAGGCTATATATGTATACGAAAAAAATGGTTGATGATGTTATTAAACTATTATTGAATTCTTCTAATTACTATGATGAAATGATGCAACTATCAAAAGATGAACAGATAAAATATGCACAGTCATTACTTGATCATGTGATTGTTCGCTCACCTATGTATAGTGATGCTGTTTTCAAGCATTTGATAAATATTGATAGTGGTGATCCTAGAACTTTGACAAATCTATCAAAAATAATTGAACTTTATTTAGATTTTAAACCAAAGGTTATCGTTAAGATGGATAAAGAAATTATTAGACCTAATGAAGAAGCTAAGACAACATTTATGGATAATCTTTATCTTATTGATGAAAATACATATTTAGATATCGAAGCACAAAGTATTCTATCTTCATCAAAACAGCTAATCAATAAGAATGTGCTTTATCAGGCAAGTGTGTATACAAACTTCTCTGTTAAAGGTGAAACAAATGCAGCTAATTATCATGGCGTTACAGTTTTATGTTTTTATGAGGATAAGTATGTAGGTAATTGGCTAAAGGATGTATCTGATAAAAAAGATAATCATGTGAAGGTTTATGAACCGATGGATTATTATTATGGACCAGATAGTAATATTGATTTATCAATTGTTATTGTAGAGTTAGGTAAGATTAATCAAATAGTACGAGATAAAGGAATAAATCATTTAAGTAAAAAAG